>NZ_CP101160.1:300000-417097 GCF_024298845.1 Natronosalvus amylolyticus | reverse complement strand
CCCAAACCAACTGAAGAATACTACCACATAGTGCCACTACACAACAACACCAACCAGCAACACCACACAACAACACTGACCAACACTACTTTACAACAACACTGTCCAGTAACACTGAACAATAATACTGACCAAACAGAACAACCAACATCTTTCGCGAATACTACCGGATAGATGAACCAATCAAAATCTACGATACACCCAGTTGAACACCGAATAAGAATGTGCGCCGATTATTTGGCAGCCAGGTGATTAGTTTCGAATTGCGAGAGTAAACAGATAGTGGGGTGATACCGGAGTAGGGCTAACACACAGACTTATTGTCCAATGACACAACAGATAGCTATTGTGTCACTCAAACAGTCGAAACCCATCGATCGACTGTACCAGGACGTTGCCGACTACGACCTTGTCATCGTACCGGATTCACCCCTCGCCGATGCACTCAATCGCCGCCTCGAGCGACCGCACTTTGGCCCGTTTGCCATCACCCCACGACGGCTGGCAACCCGACGTCGAGAGACAGCTGAAGATCGGACGGCATTTCTCGAGGTGATTGAGAAAACCGATTTCGACTGGAAACAGATCGCACACACGGTCGGCAATATACTGCAGTGCTGGGAGTATCAGGGAAACGCGAGTGCAATCCTCGCGTACGAGAGATACAATACCCCTGTCACACGAACGGTCGTCGATATCCTCGAGTCGATAGACACCTCATCAGGATTGCTAACGGAGTATCAAATCGATGGTGAAAAACACGGATCCGTCGCCGTCGTCGGTGAACAACAGTTAACCACGCTCGAGCGGACGATTCTTCCCGAGTCATACGATGCAATCGAGCGTTTTACCGACGATACAATCGATATGGCGCCGTTTCGAATCTTCGACTCGCCCGCAACGATCATCGACACGGTTCTCGAAACGGTAACAAACGAAACTGCTGACCGGATAGCGATCGTTCTCGATGCCAACAGCGAGTACTCGCCGCTCATCGAGTCAGCACTCGAGAACGCAGAGATCCCGTACTACGGTGGACCCGGTTTTATCGATGATCCTAACCACCGTGCACTCATCCAATTGCTCCGATGGACGACCGCTGGGTCTGATACCCGTATCCGAGCCGTGAAGTCGCTACTTTCGTGTCTCGGTGCCAACGTCTCGGTCGAACACGAAGAAAAACGAGTCTCAGCGGTCGATGACCCGAAAGTAGAGTGGCTTCGTGAATTCGCCACTCGTGCAGAAACGATGGACTTCGAGTCGGTCCTCGAAGCCTACGAAATGCAGACGGGCCATAAACTCGAGACGTTTCGAGAAGAGCTCGCTACGTTGGGCCTCATGAAAAAACGCGTCACCCCCGCACGAATCGATCAGCTAACGTTTTATTTCGATACCTACGAAGTGCCCATCGATAGAGAAAACGAGGGAGTACTGCTTGCCGATGCGCAATCGGCATCGTTCGTCGACCGACCGCTCGTCTTCTTCCTTGGACTGGATGACGGCTGGACACACGACTCGCCAAACCGGCCGTGGGTCGACAGCGATGCAGAGTACGAACGAAACCTCGCCGGGTTCCAGTCACTCATGCAGAGTGGGGTCGAGCAATACTACCTCGTGCGAGATGTTTCCGGTGGGACGCCAGTAACTCCCTGTCTTTACTTCGATGCACTGCTCGAAAACGACTTCGAACGCTTTAGCGAACTCGATTCGATTCAACATACACGTCCGGAACGCCCGACAAAAAACGGTTTTCAACGGGAGTCACTGGATACGAACATCGAACCGACACAGCTCACGACGATCAGCCAATCGAGTCTCAACACGTACGCCAATTCCCCGCGAGACTACTGCTTTGGCCGACTCGTCGATTCACCCGATAAACACTATTTCGTCGAGGGAAACCTCTTTCACGACTTCGCAGAGTTCGTCGTCTCGCATCCAGAGTGGGTGACAGACGATCGAATCGATGCGGTTGTCGAGTTACTGATCGAGAACACACGCCCGTTCCATCGGCAGGTTGACCTCGAAACACGTCGGACAGAATATCGAGTTGGACTCCAGACGATTGCCACGTACCTCCGGGAGAACGTGCCGGACTCGACGTCGTTCGTGACCGCCTCGAGCGGATGGGGAACGAATCAGGTGGCAGCCCATTTTGATCGGGAGGTCGACTCACCAATCGCCGAACGCTGGTTCGAAGACAACGACCTTCGATTGAAGGGAAAAATAGACCTCATCCAGTCGCCGACGAATCTGATCGATTTCAAAAGTGGCCAGAAACGATCGGCTACTCAGGTGACCAAACGGGCATCGATCACTGAGCCAAGCGATCAACCGAACTTTCAGGCGCTGCTCTATCTGACCTACTGGCGACGCCAGCAACCCGACTCGACCCTCGAGTTTACGTTTTTCCACTTTCTCGAGACCGTCGATGACGTTATCGCCGGCGATGCCTCCCTCGAAGACTGTCTGGTAACGATTACGTATCAGCCAGTCTCGTTCGAAGCGTACGTCCAGTCGCGAACGGTTTTCGACGAACTGTGTACAGACGCGTCGAACGCCTGTACCAAGACGTTCTCCCAGACCAGTTACGAGATCTATCGGTCGGTGTGTGAAACACACGAGGTCCCTCGCGCTCGCGATGCAGACCAAATGGCAAAGACACCCTTCGGCGAGGCACTACTGGCGGAACTGATCGACGAAGTTGGTGACTACAAGTACGTCAAAAAAGGGTGGAAGCAGGCGTGCAGGCACCTCTGTAGGTATCGGAAAGAAGGGTTCTTTGCCGGGGACCTAGACGAGTTTGAACGCTTCGTCGGCGAGGAGCTCGAGGCGTTGAACCGATATCGCCGTGGAGACGAACGGTTTCCTATCAACGGCCGTGCCGGCGAGCCAAACTACCGATACGTGAACAACCGCGATATGTTGTTGACAGAACCAAGAGCGTTGGGTCGTTCGCGACCCGAAGGTTCGAGCTCTCGCACAGATACCAGGTCTCGTGAAGATTCGCGCTCACCGAATGAACCGCTGTCTCAGACCGAGTCGAGTGCACGAGCGAAACGAAACGAACGGGGTCGACACCAGATTCCAAACACAAATCGTACCGACAGTGATTCGGAGGGGGTACGATGAGTCGATCGAACGACGAATCCGGGGCTGAATCGACAACCGCCCCAAGCCCGAACGAGACACAGCGAGCCCTTATCGAACAGACCGATGGCCTGTACCTGGTGGATGCAGGTGCTGGAACCGGGAAGACATTCGCCGTGACACGTCGGTATGCAAATATCGTCGCCCAGGACGACATCGAACCCGAGGACGTCCTGTTGATTACGTTTACGCGAAACGCCGCGACGGAGATGAAAGATCGTATCGTCGCCAACTGTGACTACGACATGCGAGCGCTCAACGACGCACCGATTCAGACATTTCACAGCCTGTGTAATGATATCCTGGAACAACACGGCTTTCACGCACCCTCGTTCCTCGGCCTCGAGGGCGCAATCACTGGTTCGACACAGATCCTCGAGAACGACATGGTCGAACGCGAGTACTTCCGGGAGTTCATCACCCGCTTCAGTGACGACCACCCCAAATACGCCGACGTATTCCGCTCTCTTTCCACGACGACGACGCTATTAGGGCTGGTCAAAACACTCGCGTCGAAAGGGATCTTTCCGACCGCCGATGGCTGGTATCGGGACGGTCGAGACGCACTCGAGGGCGATTTTTCGGCCTTCATGGAGGAGTTTTCGGGCGTGAATCGACCACGAAACGACGGCAACAAACAATCCGTCCTTCGGTCACGCCTCGGTCGGTATGGGCGAAACAAGTGTTATCTTCCGGACGCCCCGGACCGGGGCGAACTCCGCGGAGACTACGGTTCCAAAACCGTTCCTGAATGGGTCGCCTCACGGGCATTCGATAGTGATCGGAGCCATCTCATCGACTTCATCCACGACGTGTACGTCGAATACCTCGAGTTCGCCCTTGGTCGCAACTATCTCAACTTCTCATTTCTCCAGTTGTTTGCGTTCGTATGCTGTTGTGAGGACGGTGACCTCCGTGAGACGCTCGAGTTCGAGTACGTCATGATCGACGAGTTTCAGGACTCGAGTGAGATCCAGTTCAAACTCGCCCTCTTGCTCGCCGGAACGGACAACCTCTGTGTAGTCGGCGATTGGAAACAGAGCATCTACTCGTTCCAGTATGCGGCGATCGAGAACATCACCGAGTTCGAACACCGCCTGCAACGATTTGCAGCCGAGTTAAACACTGACGCTGATAGAGTAACTGACGTCGATAGAGTATCATTCCCGCTCGAGCCAATCACGACGATCGAACTCGAACAGAACTATCGATCGACGCAGTCGATTCTCGACTTTGCCGAACACGCACTCGTCACACCGGGCAGCAGTCGTGAATCGATCGACGCGGAATCGGTTCTCGAGCGTGTCGTCTCACTGGTTTCGAACACCAAACACGACCACTCACACATCGAGGCGTTCCAGCATCCCGACGAACACGAGGCGATTCTCACGAAGATTCAGACCATCGTTGGGAACGAAGCCTACGCCATCGAAGTCGATGGCGAACTCCGGCCACCGACATACGAAGACATCGCGGTCCTCACGCGAACACGTGATTTCGGTCGCGACTTGCTCGAGACAGCGCAAATCTATGACTTCCCGATGGCGTACGAAGGCGGAGTCGAGATTTTCCGAACCGACCAGGCGAAACTCCTGTTGGCCTGGTTACGAATCCTCGACTCGCGGGCCGAACGGGGATGGGCAGTCGTTCTCGAACGAGCTGGCTATACGCTCGACGAAATCGACTGGATGCTCGAACGCGAAGAATATCCCTCGGCGATGCTGTCTTTTCGGGACGAACTGGCAGCCGTCGATACCCTGGCCGGCGTCATTCGCCGGGTATTCGGCCGCTATGGATACGACACCGCAACTGCGGATGTCGTCCTGACGACTGTCCAGTCGATTCATCGTTCGACGACGATGACCCGCGGCGACCTCGTCCGAATCATCGAGCAGGGTATCGAAAACGGCTATACGCAGGAAGTTCAAACGACGGCCGGTTCGAACGCAGTTACCGTACAGACGATTCACGCTGTCAAGGGCCTCGAACATCCCATCGTCATCCTCGGAAATATGAACAGTCACAAATTCCCGCCATCCGGCGGGAGTGATAGGACGATCACGTACACTGAGACGACAGGCGTTCGCCAACGAAAACGGTACAGCGACGCCAACGGCGCTCCACATATTTACGACAACTGGCGAACGGACGTCCTTCGACAGTGTCAACCGACCGAATACGACGAGGAGCGTCGGTTGCTCTACGTGGCGATGACCCGAGCGAAAGATCATCTATTGTTTGCCGCCGGTGACGATCCGAACACCTTCCTCGAGTCGTTGCCTGTCGACATCGAACCACTCGAGCCGTCGGTTTCTGTCGTCGAACCTGATGATGGAGGCGATTCACCGCTCACTGTCGATGTACCCGAACCAATAGGACCCGCTGGCTACTCGCCACATTCGCTCATGGACGACAGTGTCTACGAGGACGTCTCTGTAGACGATGTTCGAGAAGACGCTTTTGCGGATGAAACAGCGGATGTCGGACGGGGAACGGAATTCGGTTCGCGCGTACACGAATTCGCCGAAGATTACGCGCTAGGGAGGGACGTTTCGCCCGAAAATGCCGACGAGAGACACGTCAAAGCCTTGCTCGATTCGCTAGCCGGTACAGTACGTGTCGAAGAACGCGCGTACTTGCCACTCGAGGAAGATGAAACTCGCGTAACCCTGTCCGGAATCATCGATCTGGTACACGTGACCGCTGCAACAGTCGAAATCATCGATTTCAAGACTGATCGTACCCGTCGTGCGGAGTCAGAATACCGGATCCAACTCAGTGTGTACTACCACGTTCTCGAGGACTGGTTCAGCGATCGATCGGTGTCCGCCTCGATATATTACACCAGAGATGGGACTCGAGTCGAAATCGACCCGCTTTCGAAGGAACAACTCGTTGAACTGGCCTCGAAAGTACAGAACAGTTAGAGAGGTGACTGGGTGAACTGTTGTGGAAGGCGAATATGGATGCGAGGAGTGAGAAGAACGGTGTGGGAGATTCGAGGTTCAGATTGGATGATGGTTGGATTATTAGTTACCCCACATTTAAAATGTTATCAGGTTGTGGGGTAACTATGGGCAGAGACGAGCGCCGATCGAAACCAAATGCGCCGGATCTTCCAGCCTACGTACTGGACCCGCTCGAGAAACAGTCGCCAGAAAGTCTCGAGAAGGTTGCGGCGTACGCCGTCGAGCTTGCGGGGTGGAAACGAGACCAGCATGAGATAGAGCGGAAGAAAGAAGCAGTCGATCCGGAGTCACTCGAGGAGCTACACGAACGAAACATTTCGACTGACCCAGACGACTACAAAGACGTTCCGACGAGTGGGTCCTATATCACGATCAAGGAAACGAAGCCTGGGTACCACTACTACTATTGGCAGTGGCGTGACGGCAATTCCTGGAAGAACGAGTATATCGCACCGGTTAATGAGGGAAAGTGATCGGGAAGGCTAGGGAGGTGAAGGCTGCTGGTCGAAGTGTGTTGATAACGGAGTGTCTTGGCTAAGCTATTGGAACGGAAGTTACTGGCTATTGAAACACTACTTAGTATAACACTACTATCTGCAAGTTCTATCTAGTTCTAGTACTATACTAGTAGTCTAGAAAGACGGGTACTGAAAGACCCACCCACTACTTCCGCTGTTAGAGAGACAAACAACTGCATCATCCTATGTGGGTTAGAATTCTACAGTTATGATATGCTAACTGCGGAACCAGTGGGTGGGTGAGGGTGATATTGGATGTAATTAGTGGATCTCGAGGTGATTCACGTCGCCCAAACGAGACAGTGTAACACGATTGGAGCAGTAGGGGACACACACCTCCGTCGCGTTTGTAACAGTGTAAGTGTGGGGGGCTAGGTAATTGGAACACACCTCTGTCGCGTTTGTAAAACCAGCCCTATAATCCCTATAATCGCGAAAATCGGGGTAATTCCTCACCCCACCCCTCTCTTTTATCCGTTACATCCGCGACGGAGGTGTGTGTGTCTTCGATAAATCTAGCCAAATTCCCGCCTCCCCCACCCTATCTCATCTCGTTACAAACGCGACGGAGGTGTCCGTGTGCCTGCTCAATTCTCTTTACATCCGCGAAACTACTTCCTCGTACTATAATTCCAATATTACTCGATTTAGCCTTCGTTAAGACGCCTTGACGATGATTTACAACCGCGAGGCACCTCCCATAGCTTTATCATGGTAGGCGGAAAAGACCGGAACAATCGAATGTCAAACACACACGAACGTGATCCGTTGTTCCAGTACGACGATCCCATCTTTGCCGATGAGCGATTACTCGAGATCACGCACCTCCCCGGACCGGACCGTATCGTCGGTCGCGACGACGAAATGAAAAGCGTCGCTGAAGCCCTCAACCCTGCTATTTTTGGCAGCCAACCCTCTCATCTCTTTATCTTTGGCAAGACCGGAACTGGAAAGTCACTCATCTCGAGGTCGGTCACCGAGCGGGTGGTCTCTGAGGCGTCGAACGACGGTGTGGACGTCGAGTATGCGTTCATCGACTGTGGTGAACAAAATACGGAAGCCTCCATCGTGAAAACCATCGGACAGAAAATCAACGACCCCGAAACGAGTGGTGTGAGTATTCCAGACCGGGGACTCGGTACTGGTGATTATTACAAACGGCTCTGGAACTGCATCGATGCGTGTACGGACGTTACGCTCGTTATCCTCGATGAGATCGACATGCTCGAGGACGATGAGGTCCTTCGAAAGCTCTCGCGCGCGGGTGAAAATCGTCGGATCTCCGAATCGGCGATCGGGATTATTGGAATCTCGAACAAGATCGACTATCCGGACCAGCTCTCCGAACGCGTCAAGTCGAGTCTCTCTCGTGACGAACTCGTGTTCCCGCCCTACGACGCGAATCAGCTTATTAATATTCTGGACAAACGAAAAGACGCGTTCCACGATGGGGTCGTGACCGATGACGTGATCCCATTGACGTCTGCGCTTGCCGCTCAGGAACACGGTGATGCACGGAAAGCCATCGATATTTTGCGAAACGCCGGTCGGCTTGCGAAAAAACAGGGTGATGCAAACGTCAAGGAGCGCCACGTTCGAGCCGCAAAAGAGAAAACGGAAGCTGACCGATTCTCTGAACTCATCGCTGGCTCGCCCCAGCAAGCTAAAGCGATCCTCTACGCGTTGACTATCCTGACCGAAAATAGTACTCAGGACGAGTTCCCGACGAAAATCATCTACAAACAGTACCAACAGGTTGCTCGAAAAGTCGATCTCGACAGCCTTTCCGAACGTCGGGTACAGGAGATTCTGCAAGAACAGAACTTCCTCAACGTCATCCAATCAGAGCGAGAGGGGCGTGGACGCGGAAAGGGGTCACACGCGAAACACCGCTTACTCGAGGATCCAGAAATAGTCAAAAAGGTGCTGTTGCAGGACTCTCGACTCGGGGAACTCGCGTCCTGACGGCACGTCTAGTAGCCATTGAAACGCAACGGTATCTGTGAGGTATAACAGTGTGCGTATATCTGTGACGGTGTGCGTACATTTGTGGGCTGTGAGTACATTTGTGACGGTGTCAGTGACGTGTCTTTATATATGGTAGTCCTGATATGGGGGCTGTGACTTTGCAACGCTGTGGGCGATCGATTAAATCTCTAACATCATCTGACACGGTCCAGTATGGCGATTTCCTCCTATTACAATGTGTGTCACTCTAGCACTTTTACCCGTCTCAGTTACAAACGCGACGGGGGTCCCCCCGTCCGGGTGATGTGTGGCTTCCGATCGGGAGATGTGTAATCTCTACTACCTCCTGAGGCAGGTTATCTTCTAACAACTGGTCACCAAAATCCTGTTGTGGTACACGACCCACAATTCTAACCGCTCTCACAATAATGGAATTAGGTGAGATGGCTCAGATTACACTCGAGGGACTCACAAAGGATTACGGAGAGGTCGTTGCGAACGACGATGTGACGTTCGACGTCGAATCAGGCGAGATATTCGGCTACCTCGGTCCCAACGGTGCTGGGAAGACGACGACGATTCGAATGCTCATGGGTTATATTTCCCCAACGGGAGGGGGTGCTCGAGTGCTCGGTGCTGATTGTACCGAGGAGGAGGCACTCATCGAAGCCAAACGAAAGATCGGCTATCTACCGGACGATCCCCAGTTCGACGAGACCGCAACAGGCTGGGAGATACTCGACTTACACGGCGCTATCAAAGGAAACGAACGGGAAGCCGAACTGATCGACCTCTTCGATCCTCCACTCGAGCGACCGATCCGAGAGTACTCGCATGGAAACGTTCGAAAACTCGGGTTGATCACGGCATTCATGCACGACCCGGAGTTGGTGATCCTCGATGAGCCGACGGGTGGTCTCGATCCGTTAATGAAACAGCGATTCGCCGAGTTTCTCCGGGCTGAACAGGAACAGGGGCTTACGGTGTTCTTTTCGTCGCACAGCCTGGGGGAAGTTCGACGCCTCTGTGACCGAGTCGGGATTATTAGAGGGGGCTCGCTCGTCACCGTTGAACCGGTCGAGTCGTTGCTCGACAGAAGTGGGAAAGTCGTCCGTCTCGTGGCAACGTCACCGATTCCAGTATCGGTTTTCGAGGAATCTCTCGAGGGTGTGTTCGATCTCGAAAAAGGACACCGAGGAAAAATCTCCACCCAAGAATCAACGCCGCCAAAAGAGCAAGCAGAAACACCAACAATTTCGTCAAAAGAGCAATCAGAGACTCCAACACAAGACACTGAGAACCCTTCCGGAGATTCGGATACCAATACAGAGTCCAACTCCTACCGCGAATACACGTTCACGTACACCGGTGACGTGAACGAATTACTCTCACTCCTCGAGGAGTACGATCTGCTCGATTGCACGATCGAGGAAGCTCCACTCGAGGACGTCTTCTTGCGTTTCTATGGTGGTGCTGATACTGCCAGTGATATTCCTCGAGGTGGTGCCGATGTTTGAGCTCGCCCTTTATGAGGCCAAAAACCGCGTCAAAGGCGGAATCTACCTCTCGATAGGTCTCTCCATCCTTGCGGCTTTTGTCATCTGGGCGTACCCGTCGTTCAGTGAGGCGTTCGAGGACGACGAACTGCTCGAGGCGTACCCGGAACAGATTCTGCAACTGTTCGATGTCGAAACGATGGCTTCTCTCGAAGGATTTCTCGCATTTGAACTATACGTCTTTGGCTGGGTAATCCTCCTGGGGCTATACTTCGCGTACGCGTGTTCGAGTATGATCGCAGACGACGTGGACCGTGAACGGATGGATATCACCCTCTCGTTACCGATCTCTCGATCGAGTGTGGTGTTGCAAAAATACCTCAGTATCCTGGTACCGATCACCCTGGTGAACGTCCTGACGCCGATTGTGGTCTACGTGGGGGCGATATGGATCGACGAACCGATTCCGGCCGTGGACCTCCTCGCAATTCATCTGCTCTCGATTCCGTATCTACTCGTCTGTGCCGGGATTGGATTGCTCGCATCGGTCGTGTTCGATCGGGCGAGTATCGCCCAGCGTGTTGCACTCGGGGTTACCTTCGGTCTGTTCATGCTCGAGTCATTGCTGGTGGGCACCGATTTCGAAGCGGTCGGGGTGATCGCCCCGATGCGATACTTCGATCCCAACGAGATTCTCCTCGAGGGTACGTATAACCTCGAGGGTGTCGCAATCTTACTGGTGATGACTGCGGCTCTCGTCGGTGCGAGTCGGTTGTGGTTCTCTCGCGTCGATATCTGAGTGTCCTTCCAAACGTCGACGAGTGAGCCGAATCCGACAACCGCTATCGGGACTTCTCGAGCGACTGGAAGCTATCTCCGGTGGCACGGATCCACGACTCGGTTCGATGAGGTCCGATGACTGTCGGTGGATACAGCGTACAGATCTCGAGACTATTCCGACACTGAACGAGTGCATACAGCGTGGATACTGGTCGGGAATCAGGTTGTGTTTCAGCTGTCTTCATTCTGATCGTCGTCGCTTGGGTTGGAACGCCCCTGGGCGTCTACTGATATGTAACCAATTCTCGCCTCGTGTTATTAAATCTACTGCCCCAGATAACAACTTTGAATATTATGGGTGGATTGTTTCCTAACAAGTCTGGAGATGAGACCAACCCCGTATTGCGGACACGAGGCCGATTACGAACCTGAGAGCCGTTTCTCAACGATCTCGATCATCGTATTTGACTTGTTGTCGACGAACTTCTCGCTACTAACGGCCAGAGACAGAAAATATATCGACATCATCGCTAGCAGACTCCCACATATCGACTTCATCGCTTGTCACCTTCCACTCGCCCACTCCTGGATGAAACTGAACCACAGCTCTTGGTTTCACCCGTTAGTGCAAGATCGAGAAATCACTAAGGAGCCTGCAATTTTCTTCAGGGGGTGCTAAACGTGTTCCGGGAGACAGATACTGATGCCACCATCACCATCGTCGGTGGAGGTATTCACGGGGTTCATCTTGCTGTCCGGCTCCTGGAGGCTGACCTGGTCGATTTACCTTCGTTAGACATTATCGAGCCGATCGGACTGCTCGAGGCGTTCCGCCAGAAATGCGAGCAGTGTGGCATGGCCGAACTCAGATCGCCATACGTCCATCACGTCGATACCGACCCGTTTTCGCTCAGAGATTTCGCACGCGCTCGAGGCCGGGAAGACGAACTCGTCTCGAGTACGGTTGGTGCTGAACGACCGACGACGTCACTGTTTTTCGATCATGCAGCGTGGGTTTGCAATCGATACGATCTGGAATCGTCGCTGGTAAACGCTCGAGTCACTGCTATCGAACCGGGCTCGTGGTCCGTCGACATTGAAACGACTGCAGGTCGACGGACCACCGAATACTGCTTCCTCGCTATCGGACACGGTGGGTCGTTCACGTATCCGACGTGGGCGGCGGATATCCATTCGACTGAACCGGTAACACACGTCTGGGAGCCGGGTTTCGATCCCGCGTCGATCGACCAGGCCGCAACTGTTGGAATCGTTGGGGGGTCCATCACCGCCGCCCAACTCGCAACGACGCTTGCACAACCGGGCCGAGAGGTGGTCTTATTCGCTCGAAGCCCGTTTCGCGTCGAGGCACTCGAGGCGAGCACCGACTGGATGCACTTCTCTGGCGTTTCCAAGAAGCTTCAGGAACACCCACCGGCCTCTCGTGCACGCGAAGAGTTGATCGTCGAGGCTCGATACGACGGTACGATGCCGCCGTACGTGTTTCGCCGACTAAAGCGGGCGCTCGAGCGTAAGGCGATCGAACTCGAGCGGTCGGAGATAGCGGTTGCGACTGAAGCTGGTGGTACGGTCGTCGTCACTTGCCAGGACGGCAGCGCGTTCTGTCTCGACAAACTGGTCTGTGCGACCGGGTTCGGGTCGCCCTACGAGAGCCATCTGTTTCGACAGCACCGTCAGGAATCGACACTGCAGACTGGGTACCGTGGTGCACCTGCTCTCGAGGACGAGACGCTCCGTTGGCTCCATCAGAATGGAACACCTTCTCGGATATCGGTTTCGGGCGTTGGTGCACAGCAAGTCCTTGGCCCTTTCGCCCGAAACGTCATTGGCGCGAGACGAGCGGGAGAACTTATCGTCGATTCGCTCGAGTCTGAACTCGAGGGTGAAAACCCGAGCCTAACGGTGTGAGCGAAATCGCCTGTACTCTCACGTACAACTTTCGTCGAGCATTCTTTCTCCTGGCAACGGGGATCGCCGAACGTTCTTTCTCCTGGATACTGTCGCCAGGCATTTGTTCCACAGATACTTTCGCCGGACGCATTATTCTGTAGCAGAATATCTTTCGGACCGTTCAATGGGACACTTCCGTCGCCCGTACCGATTCGCTTGCAGCGTCAGTTCGCGAACGAAGGCTTCGCGTGATGGCAGTGGAAATTCGATCTCCTGCTCGTCTGGCTCCCGGTATGTTTGGCGCGTACGGACCTACCGTACCGAGCGCGAGAGCACCGGTCACGTACAACGGAACGGCTTTACCCCCTTCACGCTGCCAGGCCAGGCTGTTGTCGTCGAGAATCGGCATTCGTCGATACCCTCGAGCCAGTTCTAGTTCGTCCGCAATCCGCTCGACGAAGGGGTGGTCGAACACCGGTTCGAACCCGGTCGCAAGGACGACACGATCACCGAGGAGCCCCAACCCGTGGTCGAGCGTAAGCTGTACCGTTCCATCTTCAACCGTTGCGGACTCGACCGTTCCCTGCGCAAGCGTGAGTACGCCTTCCTCGGTTCGGTTTTCGATCTCTCCGTAGAGATACGGTGGAATCGTCGCCGTGTTCCGTGCGTCCATTGCCACGTCGAACCGTTCGCTCGAGCCCGGTGGGTGGCTGTGCAGGTTTGCTTCCACGTGCGACCAGTTGATCCACGGTGGCTCTGCCTCGGATACCTCCCACGTCAGGGGGTGTCGCGTGAGCAGGCCCACCGATTGGGTCTCGCTCAATTCGATCGCGAGTTGTGCAGCGGTAATGCCACCGCCGACGACGAGGGTTCGATTGACCGATTCGCTTGGATCGAACCCATCCCACACGTGATCGACACCGTCCATACTGACCGCCCAGTCGGGCCATCTTTGGCGCCCACCGTTTCCGATTGCCAAAACGCAGTGATCGGTTTCAATAGGGCCTGTCGTCGTCTCGAGTCGAAAGCCTGTCTCACCCGAGCGTTCGTAAATATTCTCGACGAGGCCCTGACGGTGTATCGACTCGAGGTTCTTTCTGTCGATGACGTAGTCAGCATAATCCAGAAACAGCTCGAGCGACGGGCGCGGGGGGTAGTCAACGGTGGGGACGAGTTCGTCTTCTCGGTCGTTCGCCTCAGCGAAACTCTCGAGACCGAATGGCTCAGTTCCGATGTGATGAACGAAGGTGGACCGAAGTTCGTCCATGCCGCAGGCTGCGGACTTTTTGCGAAACGAGGAGAGCAATCGTTCGTGTGGGTCGACGATACAAACATCCCCTCGTTCGAGTGTGGCGTCTTCGATGAGACGTTGGGCGAGGTACGTACCGTGGATTCCCCCGCCGATGATGGTACAGCTGTATTGTTGGGTTGAGTGCGATGTCGTCATACGGATTCGGTCGGCTCGTACCGAAACCACTCGCCGGGAGTTAATAAGAATTATGTTGTAGATAATAACTTATATTACTCTGGGGAGTATTGTTGCCAACACATGGCTGAACAGACGATCCCCGTGACGGTCCTTTCTGGGACACTCGGCGCCGGAAAAACGACGACACTCAACCACCTGCTGCGCGAAAGTGACGACAGAGATCTCGCAGTCCTCGTCAACGATATGGGCGAGGTGAACGTCGACGCGGATCTCGTCGCTGAGTCCTCCGATATCTCGACAGAAGAGGAGGAACTGGTCGAACTCTCGAACGGCTGTATCTGCTGTGAACTGCGTGGTGACCTGCTGGATGCGATCGGCGGACTCACGCGCAACCGTGACTTCGACGCGATCGTCGTCGAGTCGACGGGCGTCGCCGAACCGCTCCCCGTTGCACAGACGCTCACGCTTGGGTTCGATCAATCGGATCTCGACCCCACCGAGTTCTACGAAGAAACCGGCATCGAACCGCTCGAGAACTGTCATCTCGATACGGCAGTGACGGTCGTCGATGCCCACCAGTTCCACGAAGCGATGCAGTCGGACGAAATCCTCGACGACGACGGGACGGAAAAACACCTCGGCGACTTGCTGGTCGAACAGGTGGAGTTCTGTGACGTCCTCCTGTTGAACAAGTGTGACCTCGTCGACGAGGAGACGCTTACCGAGATTGAAAATACGCTCGAGATCCTCCAGCCCCGTGCCGAAATAATCCGAACGAAACACGGCCGAGTAAACGTCGACGAGATAATCGACACCGGTCGGTTCGATTTCGAGGAAGCGAGTCGGTCGGCCGGCTGGATACAGGAACTTCAGGAGCCGCACGAATCGGCGGAAGAAGAACACGGCGTGACTTCCTTCGTTTTCGAGGCTCAGCGACCGTTCCACCCCGAGCGATTCGCGGAGTTGCTCGACGCCTTCCCAGAGAACGTCGTCCGATCGAAAGGTCACTTCTGGCTTGCCGGGCGTGAGGAAATGGCACTGATGTTGAACGTCGCTGGTCGCTCGATTCGCGTCGCGCCTGCCGGAAACTGGATTGCGACGCTCCCACCCGAGGAGCGCGAAGCACAGTTCGAGGCGTACCCCGAACTCGAGGAGAAGTGGGACGAACAGTGGGGCGACCGCGGCAGTCAACTGGTGTTGATCGGCACCGAAATGGACCACGAATCGATTCGTGAACACCTCGAGCTCTGTCTCCTCACTGATCAGGAGATGAACGCTGACTGGGACACGTTCGAAGACAGATTTCCGACGTTCGAAATTCCCGACGAAGACGAAGCAACCGAAGCGGATGCTCCGGAGCAGGATGGACAGGAAGAAATCGGACTCGCCGATTGAGTCATGGCAACGGAACCAAGGGAGAACCGAACGACACTCGCTCTCGACCCTCGAGCATCCTGTGCTGGAGTGTCGCGCAGTTGTCGAACCGATGGAGACGGGAGTCGATCTGTGTACGATTTACTCGGTCGCCTCCGGGGATGCGTCCGAGCAGATGTGGATCACCGCCAGGGAAGGCTCCTATTGCACACTCGAAGACGCTCGGTAGCCAGGAGCGCTACTCGAGAACACCCGATGCACGCTACTCGAAGGCGCTCGGTAATCACAGCTTGGCATCGAAACCCACGAGGTCACAAAACCCTGTTGTGGAGCGCGGTAATCCCAAATTGTGTTCGACAGGAGAAGACGTCCTTAACCTAATCAACCATACAATGTCAACGACATTCCAAACGGCAGTGAAAAAGAACGTATCGCGAACCCAACGCTACGAGGCAATCGATTCTCTCGTCAGGTCAGGGGAAACGAAGAACCTCTCCATCTTGGTCAAGATGGGTGGAATCCGCGGGGAGTTCCGACGCTATGCACTCAATGGATTGGCCAACTGTAATGCAACGACATTACTCGAGGAACTCGCCGAGGATACGACGATCGAATCGTCCTTGCGGCGGCGGGCGAGTGAGTTATCATGACCGCCGAGACTGCAACAGACTCTGCGGGCAGAGCCAACGATGGTACCGGTCCCAATAGCGGACAGACCGGAAATCAACGTGTCTGCAGGGACACTGGCAGAGAACAGGGATTGGTCGGCAAGTACGATATCTGGCTGTGCCGACAGTCATTCCGTGAGATGGCTCGAGACATGGGCTTTCGAAAGTACGACTGATCGGTCAAACCTATAGTAGCCAGTGAAAGTCATTGCACACCCTCTCGCAAGCGGGTGTTTCGTTCGGTGTGTAAATCGTTTCACTGCCTACTATAGTTCGATGACTCTGTCGTCGGACTATTATCGTGACCGGCCGCCCGCACGCGGTGTGACAATCAGCACTAATACTTTATTAAAACTTACCGGGTTAGAGTGTCTAATTCCTAGTAACCGTTTTAATGCAGCAGGACCTCAGTTAATAACGTAATGGGATACACTTGCTCAAGCTGTGACGCTGAATTCCAGTCGGCAGCTGGCGTCACCCAACACGTCGCGCTGCATCACAACACCTGCGCCGAGTGCAACGAGAAATTCGATGCGGTAGACGATCTTCGTGACCACATTCATCAAAATCACTGAGATGACGAGCCGATAATCGGCCCCTTTTGGTCCCGAAAGAGCGTGTCATAGAAAGCTTCGCACGGACTTTGAAAACGATCAATACAGGTCGTGTACACATCGGGTAGAGGGGCAGAATCAGATGAAATATTTGTATGGGCTTTGACCACAATGTATGGACTCGCGCATTCCACGGTTCTACGACAAGTCTCTAGGGAAACGGCGTCAAATCGTTGCTGATCGTTGTTCCATTTCTGAAGACGCCTATGAGGCATTGATAGATACTGATGAGCGTGATCTCGGAGCCGTAGAGCGACTCAGTGAAAATGTCATTGGCGCAATCTCGTTTCCACTGAGTGTTGCGACGAACTTCAGAATCGATGGAGATGACAGACTGATTCCGATGGCTATCGAAGAAAGCTCTGTCGTCGCAGCGGCGTCATACGGCGCGAAACTCGCCCGGGAGACTGGTGGGTTCACGACCTCCACCTCCGGCCCTTACATGATCGGGCAAATCCAGGTGCGAAATCTGAGCGATCCACACGGAGCAACGTCGCGGGTTTTCGAACGAGCCGGTGAGATCCGTGCGAAGGCAAACGATCAGGGCGTTCTCGTCTCACACGGTGGTGGATGTGAGGACGTAACGGCTCGTGTCGTAGACACACCCAACGGAGAGATGGCGGTTGTACATCTCGTCGTGAACGTCCAGAATGCGATGGGAGCGAATGCGGTGAATACGATGGCAGAGGCTGTAGCTCCCATGATCGAAGACGTAACTGGTGGAGAGACCATATTATCTGTCCTGTCGAATCTTGCTGATTGCCGCATAGCACGAGCACGTTGTACTATTCCACCGGACGTTCTGAGGAGTGAGAAACGCGCACTTTCTGGAGAAGCCGTCAGGGATAGAATCGTTGATGCATGGGCGCTTGCTGTCGGCGATCCGTACCGCGCAGCAACACACAACAAGGGGATCTTCAATGGAATGGACGCATTAGCGGTAGCAACAATGAACGACTGGCGGGCAATCGAAGCCGGTGGCCACGCTTTTGCTGCCCGAGATGACTATGGCCCGCTTTCAACCTATGAAATCGACACGGAAGGAAATCTCGTATGCAGTATTGAAGTCCCCGTCCAAGTGGGTGTCGTGGGTGGGGCCACTCGGAACCATCCCGTCGCCAATGCGTCGATGGAGATATTAGATGCGAACTCAGCTGAACAACTCTCCGGTATCTTTGCCGCCGTGGGACTTGCTGAGAATATTGCGAGTATGCGGGCGCTGGCTGCTGAGGGGATTCAAGCAGGCCACATGAAACTCCACGCAAAGAATGTCGCCATCGAAGCTGGTGCACCTGAAGAGTTGATCGACGAAATTGCGGCCCAAATGGTGGCAGACGATGACGTACGGGCAGCGCGTGCTCGTGAACTGATTTCTGAGTTGAACCGTTGAGTTGAACCGGTGTCTATCGTTCGATACGCAGCCGTATGTAGCGGTTGGTTTCGGCCTGTACATGAGAAATAAACGTGAGTGCCGTGCTGCATACATCCTCTCTACTGATCGTTGTGAACGATTCTATGACACCCTCCCCGAAAGGTAGTACCGTCAAAATAAAAACCAAGGCATTTTCGGCCCTGTTGATTCCCAATAGATGACAAGTAGCGCCTACTGCATATAGAGGATGGATACAGTAGACTGACGTATTTTGTTCCGAGCGATTCGTAGCAAACCACGAGAACAATAGATACACAGACTGAGTACGTACAACCAGTCAGTGGGAGTTCATCGGCATGGTTTCACATCAGTTCGAGAAGCGGTCGGAGTTCGTCGAAACTCGGCCTCTCACCACTTCGTGAGGGTATCGGTTCCAGCGGATGTATCGTGCCTCTTCCAATCGGGGCAGATGCAAGTGATAATCTTCTGATCCGTCGGCTCGATCCAGTATGACATCGTGTAGGATCTGTCAAATAACCTCGTGCTAGCCCCGTGGAGCCGCCGGACGGAAACAGAGCCCTTTCACTTATGACGCGACGGCGACCGGTCAGGCCGGGGCTGTCGAGGAAAGGTGGGTGTCTAGGAAATCGAGCTGGTCGTCGACCACGTCCTCGAACGCGTCGAGGAACCCGTCAAAGTGACCGATGGGGTAGCGGCGCAGCTCGCTCTCCGGCGCACCGTCGGCGGCCCGCTCGATCGCCCCCAGCGGCACCATCGTGTCTTCGGTCCCGAGGCAAAATAACACCGGGCAGCGGACGCTGGAAGCCTCGCGCACCGGTCGAATTTCCGCGATCAGCTGGCTCGGCTTCGCGAGGAACTCGTTTCGCCAGCGCGAGTCTTCCGCACAGACGGCATCGAAGCCTGGCTCCGCCTCCGCGTGATTCAACACGGCTCTCGACCCGGGTGGCCCCGTAACGGCCATCCGAATCAACCGCCGGCCAATTGCGGCGCGCGCTGCAGCAGCTACGTACCTCACGTTGTTGCCCAGCCCGTACTCCCGCACAAACCCGAGCCCGTCGAGCATCGGAAACATCGAGATGACCGCTTCCAGCCGGTCGTCGTCCGCGGCGACGGGGAGGACGTGCCCCCCGCTAAACGAGTAGCCCCATGCTGCGATCCGGTCGTCGTCGATCCCCTCGAGGGTTCGAGTGAACTCGATTGCGGCGTCAAAGTCCTCGCGCTGGCGCTGGTAATCGATTAGCTGACGGGGCTCACCGTCGCTGTCTCCGAGGTGACGGAAGTCGAAGGACAGCGCCGCGATCCCCGCCTCCGCGAAGCGTTCGGCGAAGCGAGGCACTCCGTCGTGGCGAGTCAAGCTGAAGCCGTTTCCCATCACGACACAGGGGGTTTCGTTCTCGCCTGGGTCGTCGGGGTGATACAGCGTGGCGGCGCACTCCTCGTCGGTCGAACGGAAGTACAATTCCTCAGATACGTCCGGGGTGACGTCGTCGGTTAGATCGGTTTCTGTTTTTTCATCTCGGTCCGAAGGTGTCTCTGTCATGGATTTTCCCTCTGTTGACGAGAATTTATTCGATATTTACGGCACCTGCCACTCACTTCCGCCGAATGAGTACTCGGGTGTATCCGTGAACATCATATCGTTGGATGTTAACTATGCACAAGGCATTCGGAACAAACTATCCCCATCATAATATATATTACTTAAGCATCAATGCATATAATTCGCGTCGCGAGCGGAGGCATCAGGTCCACAGTGAGATATGCACAATCAAGACTCATGCTTTGAATTGGTCATCCATGGATGGAGGAAATGGAGATTTCAATCGAAATTTGCTCGCGAGATAAGCGCCGACTATTCAACAAACTCTGTGTGAACTCCCGAATCGCTGTTACTAGGGGCCTGCTGCATCCAGAGACTGAAGCCCAGTTGCTGGGTGCTGACTATTCATTCGAAATGAATTAACGGCTTGATTATATCGTCCGCCTTCTCGTCCATCATTCGGAACGCTTCTTCGATCTCGTCAAACTCGAACTCGTGGGTTGTCATTTTCGTTGGGTCGACGCGGTCGTTTTCCAGAAGTCGCAAGAGTCGCTTGATACGCAGTCGCCCTCCTGGACAGAGGTCGGTCACGATACTGATTTCGGCCATACCGACTCCCCACTCTTCACGTGGAATATGACGATATTCACCGTCACCGTGATAGCCAACGTTAGAAACAGTGCCACCTGATTTAACGACCTTGATAGCATCCTGTAACGTTTGATCACTGCCGAGGGCTTCGATAGCAGCATCGACGCCCACCCCGTCAGTCACGTCCATTATCTCTTCCACCGCATCTGTTTCTGCGAAATCGACGACGTGGTCAGCACCGTACTCTCGAGCGAGTTCTTTTCGTTTTGGGACGGTTTCAACGGCGATGATTGTTCCTGCCCCCTGTAGAGACGCTCCTTTGGTTGCCATCAATCCAACCGGGCCCTGTGCAAATATCGCGACCGTTCCACCGATTGGGATGTCTGCGTTTTCCGCCGCGGCGAATCCCGTGGACATCATATCCGTCGTGTACAACGCCTCGTGATCGCTTACCTCGTCGGGTATGTGTGCAAGGTTTCCATCGGCATCGTTCACGTGAACGTACTCGGCGAACGTTCCATCCTTGACATTTGCGAATTTCCACCCGCCTAACGCGCCTTTTGACTGGGATGGGTGACCGTCTTGTGCTTCTTCGGAACTCCAATCCGGTGTAATCGCACCGACAGCCACGCGATCTCCGGATTTGAAATCAGTGACACCTTCTCCCACTTCTTCAACGACGCCGACTACTTCGTGTCCAAGGGTGAGGTTTTCTCGATCCCCGATTGCACCGTGGACAGTGTGACAGTCTGACGTACAAATAAGTCCCTTCGTGGGCTTGAGGATAGCATCACCCGGCCCGAACTCGGGACGCTCTTTTTCGGTTAACCCGGTTTCCCCGATGCCGTCCATTACGAACGCTTTCATTGACATGCATCACTGCACACGGTGGCCCAAATGTTAAATCCTCCACAGGAAATTTTGTAATTCTCTACAGCTGTTTGTTTCTCCGTCTCAACTTCCATTTTTATCTGAATGCAAGGGCGAGGCCACAATTTCCCGAGAAGAAAACGGGTTCCCAGAGGACGCCGGTCTCAACCCCGATTACTCGGAATCAAGGAGAATGTCTACGTTCTTGTCGACCTGCTGTGAGCGAAGTACCCGTTCGACGCTAGCTCGAGTTCTCAGGTAAGTCGAACCACCCCGATCCGTAATCGAGGAGGTCTTCATCGACGATCGAGCCACACTCTCGACAGCGTGTTTCGTGGTCGCTGGGAGGAGGCCTCCACCGCACTCAGGGCACGATATCGTCGTTCGCATTGTTTGTTCTGCGTCTCGAGTGTGATCGTTCGATCGTCGACAGCGACCGCCTTCCTGAGTGGAATGAGTTCCAGGTGCTAGCTGCTGACTATGAGGTGGACCTACTCCAATGAGACCAACTTTCGGACGCTGGTGAACATCCCCGAGTTAAAGCCCCGGGAAATGGATCATTCACTGGGTTCCCCGACCTCATCAATGAATCCACAACCGATCTCCAAACCTACTGAACAGCTGCCATGATCGCTTCCAGCTCATCTTTTCGGAACGATGATGGTGCTGCTTCCAGATTAGCCTCTTCTACAACACCGATTTTCCACAAGATGCCTGCCCTCATTTCTGCTTTCGGAGGCAGACGCCCGCTCGTATCAATCTCATACCCCACTGTATCACAAACTGCTTCGAGGTCCTCTTTCGTGAACACTGGCGATCCCTCTCGTTCAAATCGACCTACCGCTACCCTGATTGCATTTCGTAGTTCATCGACGGTTTGTGCCATGCCTGTCACGAGACACGCGTATACTGTCTTTGTTCCGGTCAGAAACTCGTGTATTGACAGTGGCCTCGGAGCCAGAGAGATCATTCAGTTATTACTAAATGAATAGCACCATGGTAGCACAATATCCAGATCAATCTGTGGAAGTGGTTGCTCAAGGCAGGTAGGCGACGTAACATAATAGAGTCTGACCCATACGTCAACTGGTAAAAGCAGCGTGTAGTATCCAAAGGATGTATACATCACGGGAAGATTCGATTATTTCGTACCTTTTCCACTGAATACACTGTTAGAACGGGGATGCGTTCCCGGCTACGACCTACCGACGATGGGTTCCGTTCCGTCTCGGTACCGAAGCAACGCTCGCTCCTTCGACTTGGCTTCGAGCATCACGTCCGCGCCATCGAGAAGCCAGTCCGGAATCGAAGAGACGTACTCGGCGTGTGCCTGAGCACGTGCGTCCTCCCCGTGCAGCCGTGCAGGCTCTGAGTAGTGAGCAATCGGCAGCACGTCGCCCCACGTTTGCGCGGCCAGCTCGAAGGCCTCCCTGTACGTAAGCCCCCGACTCGTGAACTGGTGGTGATGGTAGTCGAAGACGATGGGAACGTCGAGCGGTTCTGCGACTACCTCGACTAGCTCGGGGACGCTCCAGAGCCCTTCTTTGTCGTCGTTCTCGACGGTCAGGCGTTTGCGGGCAGCGGGCGAGAGGCGGTTCACGGCCTCCCGGAAACGAGCGGCCGTTGCCTCCTTGTCGTTGTAGTGGGCTCCGATGTGGACGTTGATGCTGTAGTACGGCGTTTGAGGAAGACCGATCAAGTCGAGCCACGAGCCGTGGACTTCGAGGTCGCGAATCGAGTTATCGACGGTCTCCGCTGACTCGCTGGCGAGCTTGCACCAGTGACTCGGATGAAACGTAAATCGCACGTCGTTGTCTCGAATAAGTCGGCCACATTCGTCGGCGATTCGGGTAATTTCATCGTAGTCCGGCAGGTCGGCCAGTTCGAACTGGGAGTTCCACGGTACCAACTCCGACGTACAGCGATAGAAGTAGATGTCGTGGTCTACGTTCCAGCGCAAAATCTCGTACAGGTCGGAGAAGTTCTGAACAGCGAGTTCGGAGGCATAGTCCGGGCCCCGTGACTCCCAAGTCTTCCGTTGCATTCCACGATTGCATCGTAGCGGTGGGTTGCGCTCTCTCAACGTGAGATTCATACAGGCATAGCCCAGCATTGAAGTAGTATTTGATTGGTGCTCCACGAGAATAACAACGCTGATACACCCAAACCGTCAGGGCAGAGGTCAATCTGCGGAGAGACGGCTGCACGACCGTTTCCGGGCTCTGGGCTTGGATCGTATTTCGTCCGACTGGGGCGCTTTAGGGTCACCAGGTCATCGCCGTCCTGATACTCGATCTTGACACATCTGTTTCTCGAGTGAAGTGACTGCTGAATATCTCGTTTGTAGCCATTTTCCCGATGAGGCAACTGTCTGTTCACCCCGTCACCCCTTTCGGGGTCACAAACCGTCTTGAGCGAGTATTCAGTAGTCTTAGTCACCGAAAGGAAGGTCCCATCTGGAGCCGGAACGAGTCCTGTGCGGGTCTCGAGGTACTGGGCGGAGTGTTTCTCCAGCCCCAGAATCAATGGAACGGATTCAGGATACTGAGGGACCCACCCACCCCACTATTTCCGATGTTAGGTTGATGGGTTCAGTGCCACGCGCTTTTGTGCTATCTAGTTGCAGCCTTTGCTGCCCCATTCGTTCATCCATGCGCTGAGGCCTTAGCAGACTTTCATCCTATCAGTGCCCTCTGACCGACATTTTCTACAAGCCTGACTCCTGATTGCAGCCTCGAGCCACAATGTAGTACCGCATCAGTTATGATGACTCCAACTACTCCTCTCGATCGGAGAGCCGCTTTGACAGTCGATCCAATTTTGACTGTGCGGACTCACGGCGTCGCCGTGTTTCGTCAGGGAAATACGCGATCGAATCTACTTCTCCGGTCTCGAGCATTACGGACACCACGCCACCGTCGTTCCGTGCCCGTTCTGGCACCCGATCGACGGGTAGATCGAGTTGGTCGACCACTTCACCGTCTTCCTCGAGCAAGATCACCGCTGTCTCACCGTTGACGATTCGATCAACGACGCCGGTGTACGTTCCATCCATCCTCATCATCCGAGTACAGGCGCTTGAACGTCATCAAACAGGGGCTAAGCAGTAATCGAACTCGTTTCCTCCTCGTCGTTATCACTCGGTTTCTCCTCAAGGAGTTCGAGTGGATCACTCGAGAACGCGTCGCTGGATTCCACCTCGATCGTCTCTCCATCGGTCGTCACGACGATATCGCCATGCACACCCGTCCAGTACGTTTCGATACCATAGTCGGCAAGGCGCTCGAGTACCTCATCGTGTGGGTGGCCGTACTGAGAATCGTACGCACTCGAGATGATCCCGATCTCTGGGTCAACGGCGTCCATGAACGCCTCGGTTGAGGAGGAAGCCGACCCGTGGTGACCGACCTTGTAAACGTCGGCCTCGAGCTGGCTCCCCCGCTCGTCGACCAACCGTGCTTCCATCCCTTCTTCAATGTCGCCCGTCGCGAGATACCGGACGTCACCGAACTCGAACGCTAACACGATTCCGAAATCGTTGAAATCTCCGCCGGAATGGCCTTCGGGTGGGTTCAACACTGTGGCCGATACGGTATCGTCGATTGGCAACTCATCACCCTCCTCGACGACGAACAGATCGACGTCGTCCTCGTCGACGGCATCGAGATAGTTGTTGTACGTAGCGGATTCGGATAGGACGCCGGGATCGTAGGCAGCGCCGATACCATCTTTTTCGGTTTCGTAGTATTTGATCACGGCCGCGTGGCCACCGATATGATCTGCGTGTCCGTGGGTTGCCACCAAGTGATCGATCCGATCGACGCCCTGGTCCTCGAGATAGGCAATCACGTCCGCCCCGTCCTGTGGCCAATCCCCGCTATCGATCAGGATTGTCTCTCCTGCTGGCGTAATGAGCAACGTCGCATCTGTTTGCCCAACATCGATATGGTGGATCTCGAGTTCACCGTCAATATAGGCAGGCTCTGAATCTGAGTCGTCCGGTTCCGAGTCCTCTGCCGTGTCGGAGTCGTCTGTATCATCACTGGCTTGGTCGCCGTAGGCGTGTTCGAAGACGATTTCTCCGTTCTGATCAACTAACGTCACGACGTCACCGCTTCTCCTCCAAATGTTGACGCCATAGCCCCAGTAGAGGTCACTCGCTGTAGCGTCACCCTCGCCAGTCCAGATCGTAACGGTGGCACCTGATTCGAGGACGAAATCAGTGGGGAAGACAAATGCCGAGAGACCGCTATCGATCTGGACACCTTCGCGATCACGAAGTTCGAATCCCGAGAAATCGATGGCTTTCTCCCCTGTATTCTCGAGCACAACGTACTCTTCATCCGGCGAAACGCCCTCGACATTCCACTCAGCTACCGTTAGCGAGTCGGCCAACGTCGAGGAGTCTGCTGTCTCTTCATTATCGTCAATCGTCTCCTGGTCGCCATCGTCTGGTTCCCCGTCTGAATCATCGTCACCGCCATCGTCATCTGCAGAATCATCGACGCTATCTCCATCGGGCCCGAGTCCGCCGTCAGCCCCGTTCCCATTTCCGTCCCCATCCGTCTCACCTGCACACCCGGCGAGAACCAGCATAAGGGCCACGAAAATCACGAGGATCGCCCGTTTCTTACTGGTCACTTTCGAGCGATGGGCTTGAGTGTTCCGTCAATGTCGTCGATCGCGTTGTTTGCGCTGTCTCTCGACTGAAGTGACTGCTGAATATCTCGTTTATAGCCATCTTACTCTGACGAGGCAACTGTCTGTTCGCCTCGTCACCCCTCACGAGGCTACAAAACACTCTGTCGACGGCTTTCAAGATTCTCTCATTGATCTGTTGGGGCCTTCCCCAACACAGTTCTGTTGTTGGCCCCCTTCCCAACACATAGTGGATGGGCCAAGAACTCACACATCGGTATACGCACGTTGAATCCGGACTGGCTGAGAATGTCGTCATTCGACGGACGACTGACACAGATACGTACCCATCCGGGTGGAAGTATACGCTCCACCTTGGAACGCTAGAGGATCTAACGCTCATCCGATACGACAACGCTCACGAGGATACGAAAGGCCACGAACTTCACACCGCTGCAGGGGACACAGATGTTGAGTTCCCTGGGATGGAAGCATTACTCGCCAGGTTCTGTGCCAACGCAGATGAATACTGAGACGCCGTCGACGGCGGTCCAACTCGACCCTACTGATAACCAACAAGCACCCCACATCATGACCACGCTACACATCACAGTCGGCGATCGAGAACAGCTTCGCGAGGACACACTGCAGTTCGTTGCGGATGCAGAAGACGGAACCGCAGGTGAGGGCGATGAACGGTCGATCCTCCAGTTTGGAACCTATGACGACCTCGTTGCGAATCTTACACCGCTTCGCCTCGAGTTGATTCAGGCAATTGCAAAACAGAATCCAACGAGTATGCGCGAGGCCGCCCGCCTCGTCGATCGTGACGTCTCTGACGTTCACTCCGATCTCAAGCAACTCGAGGTTCTCGGCGTCCTTTCGCTCGAGGAGGGCGGGCCTGGGGGAGCGATGCAACCAGTCGTTCCCTTCGACCGAATCGAGATGCATATCGACTATCCGCTGCTCGAGGATGGACATGCTGACAGTGCTCCTGCAAGTGCCTAATTGGGTCTAAATTCCTTGAGTCGTGATGTGATCGACTCAATCTCGAAGCTCTGCAACCGATTCGCCGACTTCTCGAACGTGCTTACTTCGCTCGAGACCGAATTCTTCAGCGAGATAATCGACGGTCTCTTCGAGAGCCATGTCTGTAAAAAGCCGTTGTGACCGTATAAAAATACTGTTGCAGCCCCTCATGAACTTCGTGGCTCTACTGGCTCACGAAACAATTTGAGTCATCTCCTTTAGCGAATGAAGGCTCCGTCTGGAGCTGGTACGAGTCCTGTGCGGATCTCGAGGTCGACACGTCGGATATGCTTACAGCCCCCGTCTGGTTGGCGCTGTTCGAAACCAGGACAGGTGCACGTCTCTTTCTCGACGTCAACTACGTACGTGCTCCCGCTTTCACTGAAGACGTCGTAAACGGATCCTTGTTGGCCGAATCGGACGTCCATCTCTTCGGTGAGTGCACGACGGGTCCGTGGCTCGTCGAGAAAGGCGAGCTCGACCGACGGACCAACTACTATGATCTCAATGATTCAGGAGAGGAAGTTATTGAGAAACGACGAGAGTGGGAGTCACAGTACGTCAATTAGCCCTCATTGTGTTCGTACCACAGTCGCGTGCTCTATTCAGCAGATCTGGTGCGTCAAACACCAGGAGTAATTGAGGCAAAACTATGAGTTATATTGCTAATCTTTATAGAACTCCAATACGAAGTGGGCAGTTCTCGAGATCACTGTTGAAGCGAGCGAACTCTGCGAAGCCGAATACCTTCCTGAAGTCACATAGTCTCGCAAAGAGACTGCACAGGAGCGTCTCGATCGTCTCTCGACGAGGTTATCGGATCGGGAATAACCAAGTTCAGTCCGTAATTGTCTCCTCAAGCTTTGCAGGGAGTCGCTGCAGGCAGGTCTCCAGAAAACTTAGTGGCGCTTCCGCCTCGAGGTGTCCAGGTTCGTGGGATAGTTCCTCATCAGTCTCGATCTGAAAGTGAGTTGTCCCAAGGTCTTCGTGGTCGTCATCTTTGTGCCATCCCAGACTGACTGCATCGTCGGCCCACTGCACACGCTGGACATCAGTGCCAGCACGGGGACGCCAGGCAATCTCAAAAGTAGCCTGCTTTCGTGGGAACTCTTCCCCGAGGAACATCTCCGTATCGACATCAGCCACAACAGATCGTGGACGGAGTCGTGATGGTCGATACTGGACGGTGGTGAACCCAGGTTCTTTCTCGAGGCGTTCTTTGATCCGACGAAGTCCTTCGCGCCGAGTAAATCCTCGGCCACCAGCAAGAAACAGTACCATCCGTTTGTTAGCCTTCCTGTGGAAACGTTCCCGTGCCAATCTCCCCGATACGCGGATCTGCGTCAAGCCTCGTCAGTGAACTCTGCAGGCTAATGGCAAGCTGAAGCGCTTCCCGTACCTGGATGTTGTACTCCCATTCCTCGATCGTCTCGAGGCGCTCACGTCGATCGCTGGACGACAGATCCTTACCTCCAATACTCCGGCGAAGTTCTTCGAGTGACTCGACATCGTACGCTGCTTTCCACGAGTCAATTTCGTCACCGATTGCACGCAATTCGTTGGTGAGTTCGTCTACAGACTGTTCTTCAGCGAGGGTGCGGACTTCGCGCAAGAATTGCGTGACGTCGTCTGGCTTGTAGCACGTACCGTCAGCTGTTTCGACGACCTCGAGGTCGCCCTGATCGGCCATGCGATCGAGATATTTGGCAGCCGTATCCCTCGAGACGTCTGCCTCTTCAGCAATCCAGCCAGCATTTTGTGGCGTCGTTCGAGTCAACGCAACATGCCTGACGCGGTCAGCAGCGTCCATCTCCGGTGGCCACGCACGTGATTGATCGCTCATTGGTCCCTGTAGAGTCGCCTCGGACTAATAGTTTTGCATGCATCCGAATTATTTCGTATCTCTCGCTAAGGAAGTTGTCTGATCGGTTTGAGCACGAAACGGTCACATCGACACGTTGCATCGAGATCCGGATCTGATGTCTCTGGACGTGATCGTGACAACCTGTTCACGAGCTCTGTTCGGAGTTCCTCCCGAACGAGTGTCTCGGTATGCCAACCAACTCGAGCATCGTAGTGACGCTTCGAGAAGGCCTCTCCTCGAGAGTTCTCTGCGGTATACTGTGTGCATTTGGTGCCCCAGAGATGTGACGACCGGTACTCGGCAGCGAGATTTTCATGCGTGAGTTCGATCAGAACCCATTCCACGTACGAGACGATTGAGACTCTGCACCGGTCGTTTGGAACAGAAAGGTGTCGGCGAATCTCTCGTGACGTGGCCGTTATCTCTCGAGGCGTCTTGTAGTCGACTCCCAGTTTCGGTGTTGGTGGCTTAGAACTCATAGTCAGTGAGGGGAGTCATGCTCCCCTCACCCCTTTGGGGATGAGAAACCGTTCTGGTAAGTAGCGAAATTGCTCGAGGAGTTCGGAAGTTGGATGCATGAGAGCGTGAATCGGTTGTATTCGGTAGAAATTCTGATTTCTGTCCAGTTTGGGGGAATTGTTCACTGGGTAGTAAAACCGCCGTCGATAGCTAAGGAGGCGCTGAGAACCCTGTTGAGTCACTCGTCTTCGAGTGCTGCGTAGACGTCTGCGTGGCGGCGTCTGTCAAGCTTCCCCATCTCGAGGGCGATCTCGTGACGTTCGTCGTCGCTCTCGGCCGCCTGATACCGCTCGTACAGTCGGCAGGCTTCTTTGTCGACCGTCGCTGAGGAGTCGTTGTCGGACGTCACTTGTGTGTCGCTTCCGATCACAGTGGTATGAGGGTTTTGCCGCTAGGCATCTTTTAAGTAATGAGCGTGCCCGCGGACGTAGCTGTTCGCGTTCCAACTTCGAGCGATGCTGATGTCCTCGAGGACGGTGAGTGCCTCAGCAGGCGTCAATTGGCCTGTTCGGACAAATACCGACAGCAGCGTCGGCGTCGTCACGGTTACCTCGCCTGGCAATGACACTCGGTGTCGTCGGACCACGAGTCTGGGGATTGTCCCGTAGACGCGTTGTTCGACATCGTCACTGCGAGACGCGTCCTCGAACGAGGGACATCATCTGGGGACTCGCTGTTGGACATGCTCGTTCTTGTGTGGCTGTCGGTGTCGGTCTTGCTTCGAGGAATCGTTCCCACCGTAGTGCAGACTGGAATGCCTCCATCAACTGAACTTAACCAACAATGGGAGTGGTGATTGGGTTTGCGTTGGTTAAGAATCTACTTTTGAACTCGAAGTTCCCGAACTGGTTTCACCTGGAATCTATCTTGAGCGGTAACGACGTCATTCTGACCTACCTCATCGATCAGTGACGACCGCTGTGAGAGGCGATTGACCAGCTCGTCGCGAACTGCTTTGCGGCTAACTGTTGCTTCGTGCCAACCGAGTCGTTCGTCGAGATACCGCTTCTTGAATTCCTCACCGACGTCGTCGACGGCGATGAACTGTGTTCGCTTCACTCCCGTAACACTCGTCGAGACGAACTCGGCTCCGACGTCTTCGTGGGTGAGTTCGACGAGTGCACACTCAACAAAAGAGACGATGGCAGTCGGACTTCTGGTGTGTGGGAGCGTCAGCTCGAGATCTGCCCACGGTTCTTCGCTCGGTTGTTTCGTTTGCTCACTAGGTGGTCGTGATCGTTGTTCATGTTCTGAAGACATGGTTGTTGAGTAGGCGTGATAGCCCCTCGCCCCTCTCGGGGGGCGACAAACTCTACCGCAAATCGCATCATCATTTAATGAGTGATATCTGATATATTTTCAATAGACTCATGACGTCTGATGGCCCCTCGGCTAGAGAGAGCCAGCGGCGTTTGCACCGGTGTACCCTAGCCTTCCTTTGGATAATTCTTGAGGTGCAGAGGGTGACAAAACAGGCTTAGATTCAACAATAGGTCCGTCGGGCTGTTTTTAGGCGTTTAAAATGTCCTCGACGAACTTCAAGACACGGTCGTCTGGGTTAGTTGTGCTTGACGAGGGGGTGAGACCCTCTAATTCGAGAGAATCGGTGTCATATGCTAGGCGGAACTCGTCAACAGCGAATTACAGCATTTGACGGTGGTTCGTTGCGACTCGTGGCGGATTTACCCCATTCGGTCGAAAACAGACAATACAAGACCTGAAAAGTGCATGACGAGGATTCTGACCTCTTCGAATCGTACCTCGCAAAAAACATAGTAACTATGTCGTATCTTCCATGGATGACGAAATGTGACGACTAGTCGACCAGTCTAAAACGACAGTCAGTCCTCCTCGATATTTCATCTGAGAGGAAACTTTCTGCGTCAGGAAACAACGGTTTTGGGCCATTACCAGTATCGAAACCGGCCGAGTTTATCATCTACTGAGGGTTTCACCAGATCATTGAGCACAAATTCAGCAATGAAGCGGTTGCTGTCCCGGGTTACTTTTGGTGATCGTCAGTGGTCTGTTCGAGACTTCGATGCACATCGTCAAATCTTCGTCCTCGTCGTACCTCGTCTTCATACCTGTCGAACCCGATAAGTCTCATATCCGCCAATTGGGGGAGTAGAACGTGATGGAGTTCGTAACAGATCGTGAGGTACTCTCCGGAGTTGAGAGTCTCTCCCCTACGAAGAATCGGATCAGCAGACATCGAACTCTCATCGAGTAGCGCACGTAATACTCGCCGCTGTTGCGCTGAGAGTACCCGTTTGATGCGATCTTGGTTACAGCGTTCGTCACTCACAGGTCAAGTAGTTGCTACCGATCCGGTCACCCTCGCAGTTGCTCACTTCGACTGGTCGTTCTTTTCGACTTCGGTGACGATCACGTCCCAGTCTGGATGTTCGATTCCATTCCGGCATTCGAATCCGCCTTCTACATCGATTCCGTTCTCGTAGGCCCTGATAAGGAGGGCCTTTAGCTCCGCGTTCAATTCCGATTTAGACGTGACTGGTGTCTCCTCAGACGTCATTTTCCCACGTTCCTCCCATATTTATTCGCTGCTGGTTCGTGCCCTGGTGTGACGGTGACCACGCCGTAGCTGTACACAGTTATCGTGTGGCCTTCGTGGGAGAATGTGGAGTGGATATCTCCGTTCATCCCGTCTCGAACGCGGACGAGCGCGTTCAACGCCTCTGGGTCCACAGTAGAATGTAGCGACTTTAGTTCAACCGGATCAACGCCCATAACGTCCGCCAGCGTTGCAATAACAGCCATGCTCGCGGGAGTCTTCTCTTGATCAAACTGGGTACGAACAATCCCAGTTTCCTGCTGATACTCGACTGCTTCTACTCCAACCCCAGCCACCGTCGTGCTCATATCTACCCGTTCTAGCGGCCTGAATCGGTTTAACAGGCCTACTGATTATACAGGAGGTTTAAATAAAGAACCGCCAGAAGGATCATGACGAACTAACGAGAGTCGCTCCAATGAGGCGACGATGCCCGCGGCGGAGTCGTGAGGACAGCGATTGCTGGGTAATGCCGAGATCGTCTGCGATCTCTTCGAGCGACGCCTCACGTGGCGTGTCGAAGTAGCCACGCTCGTAGGCCAATACCAGTGCCTCACGTTGAGTCTCAGTTAACTCGTATCCTTCCCCCTGAATTGGAAGCATGGCGTGGACAGCGGTGATCTCTATCGGGATGTCGTTTTCCTGGCAGTACTCTCGAAACGCAGCGATTGCTTCCTGACTTTCGCCGCGCACCTCGAATCGCCACTCGTCTCTCGTTCCGATCCCAGTGAGCACGACGACGTTGGCCTTGGCCAGCGCACTCAGGACGCCGAAGTATTCTTGCTTCCACTCTGCGCGCATGAGATACTCATCCTCGACGCTATCGACCAGTCGAATGCCCGTCACGCCAGCGTGTGGTTCGAACGCGGTTTCGATGTCCTCAGTTTCTGCGCCACGCACCCAGAAGTACGGGATGATAAGCGTCTCGTGTGGGATCAGTCGTTCCAGTTCGACCGTCACTCCCGGCAAGTTCTCGAACACAGTTCCCAGTGGAAACTCCGCTGTCGGACTCGTAAACTCCATTACAGTCGCCATGCAGAATCCTTCGTCTGGCAGATGAATAGTCGCAAGGGGTGGTGTACCATGGGTCCAAAAGCGAATTGTCGCATCAGTACTGTCTGAGACGTCTCTTAGGCGTTGATTCCCGAGCGGAATGGTTGGGGAATCTATAGGTATTCACGTAGTTCTACGGAGTGATGAGAGTCTCACTGATGAGGCGTCGATGACCGCGTCGGAGTCGAGAAGACAGCGACTGCTGGGTAATATCGAGCTCAGCAGCGATTTCTTCGAGTGATGACTCGCGTGGCGTATCGAAGTAGCCACGTTCGAAGGCCAATACCAGTGCCTCTCGCTGGGTTTCAGTCAACTCGAAGCTATCTCCCTGGATCGGGAGCAATGCGTGGACCATCGAAATATCGATTGAAATATTATTTTCCAGATAGTGAGTTCGAAACTCAGCGATTGCTTCTTGAGTGTCCCCTCGTACCTCGAAGCGCCACCCGTCAACTGTTCCGATCCCCGAGAGAACGGTCAGGTTCGTCGCTGACAGCGCAGTCAACAGCCCGTCGTATTCTCGCACCCACTTTGCGCGCATGAGATACTCGTCTTCGATGTTATCGACCAGTTGGATGTCCGTCACGCCAGCGTGTGGTTCGAATGCGGATTCGATCTCCCCGGTTTCTGCGCCACGTACCCAGAAGTACGGGATTGTCAGCGTTTCGTGTGGAATGAGTCGCTCCAACTCGACTGTCACTCCCGGTAAATTCTCGAAAATACTTCCCAGCGGAAACTCCTCGGCTGGGACTGTGAATTCCATCTCAGTTGCCATGCGAGAACGTTCACACCGGGGACGGATAACCGACCATGGTGTGCCATGGCTTTAAGACCCTGAGAATACGGCTTGTGAGCAGGGTTGGGTATTCTGTAACTGGAAGAACGTGTAGCGCACTGGGCGGGCATGGTGCACCATGTCTTCATCTTTTGTACGGCCCAGCGCAACCTAGACCCATAATTGAGTATGAGTCTGATAACGGAAGTCCGAATACCGCCCGACGATTTCGAACTCGGGCAGATTCTCAGTCTCGATGAGGCGTCGGCTATCGAACTCGAAACGCTCGTCCCGAGTGGTGATGCCACTGTCCCGCTCTTCTGGGTCTACGAACCGGTCGGAGACGGGTTTCTCGACGCCGTCGAACGCTATCCAACTGTCAACAGCGTAACGGAGATGGAAGTGTTCGGAGATCGAACGTTGTTCAGGCTGGACTGGGATGCGAGCCAGGACCATCTCTTTCAATGCATCTTGAACCAGGAGGGACAGATATTGAGCGCGACTGGAACGTCAGAAGGATGGGATTTCGAGCTCCGATTCCCCCACCGTGAGGCCTTGTCTCAGGCTCAAGCCTGTTGTGAGGATGCGCACATATCCTTGGAACTCGTTCGGGTGTACAATCCTACGGATCCTGACGCTGGTCCGTGGTACGGCCTGAGCGAGCCACAACGAGAAGCGCTCATGCTTGCTGTTCGGATGGGATACTACGACATTCCACGAGGCTGCACGACTGAGGAACTCGCGGACGAACTCGGGATTTCCGATCAAGCCGTGACCGAACGGCTGCGTCGTGCCATCGGTGCGTTCGTCAGGCATACACTGCTCACCCCCGAGCCCGAGGCGTAAGCAAATCGGTTGGTTCCTTTGTGCACCATGGGACAGAGCCAGGCAGTTGGCGCTCCGCTATGTGAGTATGGATGAGAACCTAGAGCGAGGGGCACGCGATCTCCAGCAGATCGACGAACTTTCCAATTCGGGGGGACGAGAGAGGCCGATCTCCCCCGATAGGCTTCTGTCGGCAGTAGCAAACGATCATCGACGGGCTATCCTCAACTCACTGACTAGCGCATCGGAGAAGACACTGACACACGATGCACTCGTAGACCGTGTTGCAGATAGGGTTGGAGACGAAGACGCTGAGCGAACATCCGATGAACATCGCCAACGCGTACGGATCGCCCTTCACCATACCCATCTCCCAAAACTGGAGGAGCTCCGGATAATCGACTACGAGACCGAGACGAGACTCGTCCAGTTTGTTGGCGGTGAACTGGAACAAGATCTCCTGACGCTGGTCAAGCCGTACGACGCCAACGAGTGACGGAATACCGAACCGACTTCCCCTTCGTTCGACCGAATTTTCACTAAGTCCAAAAATTAGATCGGGGTGGATTCGAAGACTGGTTCCGGGTTGGTGGGTCGGGTGCCATCACAAACTCGGATGCGGCCATCGGCACGGATGAACACGTTCCAGTTCTCGACTCGAAAACTGAGGAGAGCATCACCATTGTTTGCTCCGTCGTGCTCCTCGAACAGACTGTTGAGGGCGTCCCCGTCAACGAATTCATACAGCGGCGGAAGTTCGAGCGGGTCAACCCCGCCTGCTTCTGCCAGAGCATCAATGATGACTTCCGAGGGAGATCGACCACTTTCGGGACTGTACTGGGCATCAACGACTGGCATGCAACTACGATAGATCGTTGGTTCCCCCTGCTCCATACCTCACATCGGTACTGAGGGGCCATCAAGGCTCCGTGTGATGAATTGACAATATCATTCGCGGGTCTGGTGGTAGCGAACGTTTTCAAGAGCCACCTCTTGGAGCACTCTTCCACGAGATACGCGCTGTGAGCTCAGCACTGATTGTTCGAACTGCCCGGCTTCTGTCAGGAGTGACGTGACCGACTCAGCGCGTGAATGTGGCACAGACTGAGAGCCGATCTGCGTGGGTAGTGATCAGTCAGGACAGGTTGTAAATAACACACCTGCGAGACATGCGGAATACCAACTATCACCTTACCAATTTCCGCCTCACTGACTCCTCCGCCCTTCTGTGCTGATTCCTCACTGGCTATCCTCCAGATGGGTATAATCACCCTCTTCGGCGAGAATCCACATCTTTTCGAGTTCTTTGTCGGTCGCGTTCGATGGATAAAGAACGCACTCGTTGGCCGAGTTTGGATTGTCTATGACAACGATACTCAATTCACAACGGCCAGATGCCCCTTCAACAGTCGGTGTCATATCGTTGGAGTGTGTCATAGTTAGGAAGGCAGAGCGTGGTCTGGCGGAGGGTGCGTTTGAACGGCCTGTTCGAGGCCACGCCGGTAGTGTGCAGCTTTCAACCAGGCAGCCGAATCAATCAGGAAGACAGCGACTTCGACGTCGTGTTTCTCCATAAGCTCCGCGAGAAACATCTCTGTGAGAGCGGTTGTAAGTGCGTAATACAGTTGAACGTGCAAGAACCGGTTGGTCGCTGGATCGACCGCTGCATACAGCCAGTATTGGTGTCCATCGATCCAGATCACAGTCTCGTCGAGTGCGACCTGGGTTGGACTGGCACCGTCTTTCGGCGCAAATCGGCTTTGTGAACCCAGTCATGAACCGCCTTCCGACTCCGTTCGACACCATACTTCTCGAGTTCTCGAACGGTATTCGAAAGCGACAGACCGCCCAGATGGAGTCGAATACCGAGCGCCATCAGCTCGCGTGGTGTCCGCTCGCGTTGCACAAATTCCAAGTCGATCCATCCACTAGATCCCTGAGGCTGGCAGTTTTCGGCATAGGCACCAAAGACTGCCACCGCCTCACCACTTCATACTCAAGCTAAACACCGTCATGGAAAGAGGCATTTCAACTGGCTAGGCCGATTCTTAGTACTCCGTCAAGCGTCGAAGTGTGAGCCGAACCTGACAATCGCTCTCGGTTCGGCTCACATGTTCAGGCTTGGCGAACCACTTTGTCGCATGTGAGACAGGACACATGTCCCACACTGTCCGATGGACTTGCACGTGGTAGTTCCTGCTCAACCCCTGCAAATCCGTCACAGAATGGCTTTTTTTGACTTTCTCGCATAGAGCAGCCATGAAATGACAGACGATATCGATCAGTTCGAATCCGACGCGAAACAGATCAGTGGGGGTTCTTCCGGGAGCAATCGCGCTGAGCGTCTGCCGACAGGGGTGGTTCGACGTGGAGGCGCTTGAGACGGATTACCTGGTGGTGGGTGCCGGGGCGTCGGGGATGGCGTTTACGGACACGTTGATCGACGAGTCCGATGCCAATGTCGTGATGGTAGACCGGCGGACGAATCCAGGTGGCCACTGGAACGACGCCTACCCGTTCGTACGGCTGCACAATCCGTCTGCGGTCTACGGAGTCAACTCACGGCGGCTCGGTACAGACGAGATCGACGAGGTCGGACCCAATGCCGGCTTCTACGAGCGTGCTACCGGCGCGGAGATCTGTGACTATTATCGCCGCGTACTCGAGAAGGACCTGATCGGCTCGGGGCAGGTTCGCTTTTTCGGCATGTCCAACTACATCGGTCCCGATGCGGGCCGCCATCGGTTCGAGTCGCGGCTGACCGGAGAGACGACCGAGGTCAAGGTCCGGCGCCGGGTCGTGGACGCCACCTACGTGGAATCGTCCATCCCCGCGACCCACACACCGCCCTTCGACGTTGAGACGGACGTGCGGCTGGTCACCCCCAACGAACTCGTCGACCTCACCGATCCAGCCGACGGGTTCACTGTCATCGGGGCGGGGAAAACGTCCATGGACACCTGTGGCTGGCTGCTCAAAAAGGGCGTTCCACCGGGAGAGATCAGGTGGATTCGACCCCGCGATCCCTGGACCTTTCCCCGGCGCAATTTTGAACCCCTGGAGCATGTGCCGTTAGTCATGGAGTCGTTTTCGCGGTGGACGGAAGCTGCCGCGGAGGCCGAAGACGTCCCCGACTTTTTCCGGCGACTAGAGGCCAACGAGGTGCTGATCCCGCTTGACCCCGAGGTCGAACCCGAAACCTTACGCGGGGCGACCCTCAGTCAGGATGAACGCGACGATCTACGCCAGATTCGCACTGTTATCCGTAAAGGATACGTCCAGCGTCTCGAGGCCGACCGCATCGTGCTCGACGAGGGGACCGTGCCCACCGACCCAAAGCATGTGCACGTCGACTGCACCGCCCCTGGTGTCGACACTCCCCCGACGCGGCCGATCTTCACGCCCTACCGGATCACCATTCAGTATATAATCGCTCCCGGGACCATTCCTTTCAGCCCTGCTATCACTGCGTACGTCGAGGCGAACCGCACCGACGAAGCGGAGAAAAACCGGTTGTGTCCGCCTAACCCCGGGCTCGGCGACGCGGAGAAGTTCGTCGGTCAAACTCTCGTCATGCATCGGGCCCTCGTCGCGTGGCAAGGGGAACCCGACATCGAAGACTGGCGACAAAGGTGTCGACTCAGTTATACACGAGGGATGAACGAACACCTCGACGACCCACGCATGCAGGACGCACTCGAGCGGATCGCTGAGTACCAAGAGCCGGCGATTACAAACCTTGATCGGTTATGGGAACTCGCCGCGTCCTCGACCTCCTGAACGGTTTTTTCAGAGTCCCCCTATCCCGACTTGCGTGGAAGGTTGGGCCACCTTTTGTACACACCGGTACCCTGAGCGGCGTGCCGTGACCAATTTGGGCCCTAAGTACTCCGTCAAGCGTCGACGTGTGGGCCGAACCTGACAAACGCTATCGGTTCGGCCCACACGTTTAGGCTTGACGAACCACTGAGTTCACCATGCTTCGCTCGACCTATTCAGCAGTTGGCAGAAGAAGTGTGGAACATCCAGAGCATTGGCTTAGTACTCCGTCATCGTCGTCGATAGTGGCCCCTGGTACAACTGGAGCCTCGACGAGCTCGAGCTACCGTGTGAGTCGCGCCGAGAAACCTGGGGTGATCGCTCGATCGTCGAGTCGTGGTTCAGCCCGTTCAAATTCCGGACCAGGCGGTTTTTCGACCGCTTTCCGTATCTGAGTTCGTGGCAGTCAGTTGATCGCTGGGCGAAAGCGTTCTCGTTTATTCACAATGCGAGGTGCTAATGCTGACACTCTTGCCTCGACCGCTGATGAAGATGGCCCACTATGGATTCAGCCGGCTGGGCCAGTTGGGCATCACTTTCTTAGAGGATGACGGCCAGAACGAAGCGCCCGGTCGTCTGGTTCGACGAACTTGTCATTTACGTCCAGTTCGATCCAGAGACTAGCGACACGGTAGCCGCCGCACGGTAAAGGCGACGTCGCAGACTACATACCTCCCGTTGCTCTGTGACATACGTCCGTGCTCTGTGAAGACCTGTCTGCGAAATACCAATGCGTAGCCACGACCCACTGTCAGTACTCGAGGTCCTCGAACACCTCGGGAATCGTCTCCGAGCGTTTGCGGTAGTGTGCGAACACGTCGGCCGCCCACCCCATCGCGTTTTCGTTTTCGGTTTCGATGTAGGCGATGGGGTGACCGGTCTGCTGGTCGTAGGAAAGAATTACAAGGCAGGTGTCGAACAGGCTGAAGTCGATGGGAATCGATTCGTCAGAAATGTATACCCCGAGAGCAGGATTTTTTCGTCTAATCTCGTTGACTTTTGGATGCACCTGCATGAACCGCTCTGCTGTCGCTCGAGACCAGATTCCTTCCGCATCGAACGTTGGATCGAGCAGCTTAGGCGTCATCGCATCGACAACACCAGGTGGGGTGACACCTTCGTTTCGGAGCACACGAAGGCGTGTTGCGTTTTCGAAGACGTCGATGTATCGGTCGTAGAGCCCGTATGGGTCCTCTGCTGTCGTTTGAATCACGAGCGAGTCGGCGAGCCAGGAGAATTCAAACGGTTGTGGTGCGTCTGCTACGTTCGAGAGAAACTTGGAGCCGGCGATTGCCTCGAGGACGGAAATCTGTCCAGCGGTCGTCTCGATAGTTTCTACTACGGCTTTTCCTAATGCCGTGAGGGTGTAGGCAGACTCCGTTTTCTCGGCGAGTCCGCCCTCACGAAGGGTTAGGAGATGACGGTTTACCGTCGCCAGTGAATAGCCGAGTTCGTCCTCAAGTGTGCGACTGGTCAGTGGGCCAGCGGACTCGAGAAGCGAGAGGATATCGCGGTGTTCAACCGCCGTTTCAGTGAGTGAAAACCCCGTCTCCTCCATTATAGGACTCTCACTGGTCACCATTATATACCTTTTGACACGATTTCATAATTTGAGTTTCACGCAATCAGTGAGTGTACTTTATTCCGTGGATATTCATATGGGAAGATTGAAGAGATCACACTCGATTACCGTTATATGAATCGGCCAGATCATTTTTCATCGAGCCAGGTGGCTCGGTGGGTACTCATCTGCGTGATGAGTCTGGGGTGTGTGGTGCTGGTGGCAATGGGGGGTGTCGCTGCGGAGACGGGCGCACCTGAATGCAATGACGTCGACTTCGATGAGAACAGCGACGGGTATTACGAGGTCGAGAATCTGAGCCAGTTACAGTGTCTCGAAGAACACGGACTCGAGGAGGACTACGTACTCGTCGAGGATATCGAGGCGAACGAAACCGAAGACTGGAACGACGGCGACGGCTTCGAGCCGATTGGAGACGGTGACGATAGATCGTGGGTAGAAGGTAACGAGACATTCAACGGCACGTTCGACGGCAACGACCGGACGATTGCCAATCTAACCATCAACCGCGGTGGAGATGACTTGGTTGGGCTGTTCGAAGTCATTGGCTCTCAGGGAACGGTTTCGAACCTGACACTCGAGTCTGCAACGGTTGCAGGGACCGATTATGTCGGCGGTTTCAGCGGACAGAATTATGGAACGGTTTCGAATCTCACACTCGTGTCTGCGACGGTTACGGGGAACGACGATGTAGGCGGTCTCATCGGTGAGAATCGAGGAACTGTTTCGGACGTTTCCGTGAGCACCGATGTAGCGGGTTCAGGGGATACCGGTGGTGCTATCGGATCGAACTTCGGGGGAATTATCACTGGGGCAACCGTCGAGGGAGCAGTCTTTTCTAAGCAAGATGTGGGGCCCCCTCGTGTTGGCGGGATCGTTGGCCATCACCATAGTGGCTCCAGCATCGATTCGAGTTCGTTTACGAACGGAACGGTTGATGGGGAAGACGAGAATATCGGCGGTATCGCTGGCGATGCCGACGGTAGTCCGAGTATCGATGGCGATGGCGACGGTAGTCCGATTACGAACTCGAGTGCGAACGGCACGATTGGAAACGAGGATGCAGACTCGGTCGGTGGGCTCGTCGGGACCAATTCCGCCGACCTCTCTGATTCGTACTCCACGGCGACCGTTCGCGGGAACGACAGTGTTGGTGGTATCGTCGGTGACGCCGAAAATAGTGACATCGAGCGAACGTACGCAGTCGGAGAAGTCGACGGGGATGGAGACGATGTCGGCGGTCTCGTCGGGGTTGCAAACAGTTTCGATTCCGGTTTCAGCATCGAGGACTCGTACTGGGACACCGAAACGACCGGGGTGAGTAAATCCTTTGACAGCGAAGGGGACGGACTTGTCACCGACGAGGGCGGACTCACCACCGACGAGATGACCGGTGCGAACGCCGCCGAGAACATGGTTGGCTTCGGATTCCCAGACGGTGGTGATCGCTGGCACGCCGTCGAAGACGACTACCCTGTCCTCTCGTATGAGGACACCGACCCCGTCTACGGCGTGGAGATTACCGGCACGAACTCTGCTATCGACGTGGGTGAGACACTCGAGGTGGACGCCACCGTCACCAACTTCGGCCCAGACGGCGACGAACAATCCATCGAACTACTGGACTTCGCTGGCGACGAGGTAGATACCGAGCATGTGACTCTCGAGAGTGGTGAGTCCATCGAGCTCACCCTCGAGTGGGACACCGAAGAAGGCGAAGGCAATCTCGACGACGTGACGGTTGCGAGTGAGAATCATACAGATACTCGGATAGTGTCCGTCGGCGCTGGTGAGGTGATCGCACAGTGTCAGACCATCGATACTGAGGGGGCATACGAACTGAGCGACGACGTCGAAGCGAGCGGGGAGTGCATCGAAATCGAGGCTGATGGCGTCTCCCTCGATGGGAACGATTACACGATTTCCGGCAGCGGTACGGGAATCGTCGTGAATGACCACTCCAACGTCACCATCACGAACGTCACGCTCAGTGGATTAGATGTCGGCATCGAGATGACTGATCTCGAGGACGCGACCGTTGAACATAACACCGTCGAGGGGAGCGCCGAGGACGGACTCGTACTCGAGGACGTGCAGGGCACCGCCATTGCTAATAATACGGTAAAAGAAGGTGCCACCAGCGGCATTCACCTCGCTGACACCACAGACACGGCCGTCGAGAACAACACGCTCAGAGAAAACGACGAAAACGGGGTGTACGTCGTGGACTCCGAGGAACTGGTGATTTCGGGGAACGAAGTCGTCGACAACGGTGAAGATGACGAGGAAGAACTGTCGCATCATGTCGAAGATGCGGGTATCTACCTCTCGGGAACCGTAGACAGTACTCTCGAGGCAAACAACCTCACAGCCAACGCCCAAGCCGCACTGTTCCTCGAAGAATCAAGTACGGATAATGACATTGTGAAGAACAGTATTAACGTCTCAGCAATTGGTGATGGTAAAAATTGGAATGCGGTCCGAATTGACGATTCTTCGGGGAACACAATTTCCGATTCGATCATAAGCACGGGTGAGGTGGACAGCCACTCTGACCGTCCTGAGTATTTCATCTACGTTGACAGCGCAGAAACAGTCGCCAAGGATAACGAAATCGACGGACACGCACGCGCTGGCATCGATATTCGTGGTGAGTCGAATACTGTCGACAATAATTCCATCGCTGGTTCGTTTCATCGCAGCGATGCTCAAAATGGCCACGCAATACGAGTTGACGCTACTGGTGAGGACTGGTCGGTGACGAACAACTCACTCAACGGCGCGGAAGTATGGGACGACAGAGCAGGAATCGCCATCACCGGTGATCAAACTGTCGAGATTCAAAACAACACCGGGACACCAGTAGGTCGTAACCTGGGTACTGACCTGAAACTCACCAACGTTGAGCAGTCCGTGGAGAACCAGCAGCTTACGACACCGGCAGGCGAGACAACGGTGACATTCACTGGAGCCGAACTGCGTCTCGATGGCGTCGATGAATCGCCTGCAGACCATGACACCGTCGAATCAACCGGCTACTACTTCGAGGTCGAGAAGATCTCAGATGAGTTTACTTTCGAGAACCTCGAGCTCGACTACAACGAAACGCGGCTCACGACAGGAGAGACGATCGACCCCGAGACGCTCTCGCTCTGGCGACTCGACAGCGGCGAGTGGGAAGAGATCGATGACTCCGGTGTCGATACCGACGAACAGGTCGTCACCGGCAACGTCACCGAAGACGGCATCATCGGTGTCTTCGGTGAGGAACCACCGCTCGTCGATATCACCGTCGACGACGTGACCGTCGAGCAGGGCGAGCCACTCGAGGTCGACCTCGAGGACGCCAAAGACTCGATTGGGGACTCGTTCGACGACGAGAGCGAAGTTATGTTCGAGTCAGACGTCTTTGACGCTGATCTCTTGGACGAGCCACTCACGAAGAACGTCACGTTCGAGGATGGGGACGCAAGCGACGTGAAACTCCTCGATGCAGATCAGACGGCGGCCCTCTCCGAAGCGAGCCCGATGGTCGAAGTCTACATCGAGGGCCACGGCCTGGTAGAGACGTTTGACCTCACCGTCGAAGCCGTCCTCGCTGACTTCGATGTCGCCGACGACGTAGCAATCGACCAAGGCGAGCCACTCGAGGTCGACCTCGAGAACGCCGAAGACAAGGCTGGTGACCCCTACACGAACACGGTTGACCTGACGGGTGACGATATCGACGGACAGGAGCTGTCGGCTGACGCCGTCGAGTTCGACACCGACGGTTCGGTGAGCGGGATTGAGCTACTCGAGGGAGAGACCACAGAAGAGATTTCGGCGGGAGCGTACGATGATGTCACCATCGAAGCCGCCGAGACCGACGTGACGACCCAGGTCGACGTCACACTCGAGGCAGTGCTCGCGGATTTCGCCGTCGAAGACGAGGGCATCGAGCAAGGTGAGTTACTCACGATGACGGTCTCGGATGCAGTCGACCTGGCCGGAGATGACTTCCATGGCGAGGAGACCGTCTTGGTCTCGGGGGGCGACCTCGAGGGTACTGACACCGATGTCGAGAAGACAGTCGACTTCGCGGGCACCGACGACGTGGAGTTTGAACTTCTGCCAGCAGACGAGACGGCTGGTCTCACCGCACAGAAAGCGAGCATCACCCTCGTGTGGGCCGACGATACGGACGTGGGGGCGACGTCCGAAGTTGTCGTCACGGCGGTACTGAACGAATTCGCCGTCGAATCCACGAACGAGCGTATCGACCAGGGCGATGCGTTGACACTCGAGGTTACCGACGCAGAAGACGTGGCTGGTGACTCCTACACTGGCACGGTCGACCTGACAGTCGACGATATTGATGGGAAAGACGCCAGCACGACAGCGGTTGAAATCAGTGAGGGGGTGGCAACCAACGTCGAACTGTTCGACGGCGAAACGCCAACGCTCGCCGCTGGATCGTACGACGACCTCGCGGTCACGGCTCAGGAAGCAGACGACGACTTCGACGTAACTATCGAGCCCGTTCTTACAACGCTCGACGTCGAGGACGCAACGATCACTCGAGGTGACCCATTGAGTGTGAGAATAACGGGGGCGTTCGACCTGGCCGGTGATCCGTTCGAGGAAGAACGTGAGACCACCATCGGGATGGAGGACCTCGAGGGTGTCGAAGACCGAACCGTCACCGTTTCATTCGAAGGTGAGGACACCGTCGAACTCACGGAGATTCTCGACGGCGAGACGACGCTCAACATCGATGCTGACACGTACACACTCGAGGTATATGCGGAGTCGGCCGACGAAGAGTTCGAACTAACCGTCGCAAACCTCTTTGCCGATGGCGACGGGAGCGCGGACGACCCATACCTTATCGAGGACTGGGGGCACCTCGACAACGTTCGATTCGCCCTGGATGCGAACGTCACCCTGGCGAACGACCTCGATGCCGACACGCCCGGCTACAGCGACGTTGCCAGTGAAAGTGCCAACGATGGCGACGGGTTCGAGCCGATTGGAGACAACTTTGACGCCTTCGAAGGGTCGTTCGACGGGGACGGATCGACGATTTCGGGTCTGTACATCGATCGCACTGAAGAGGACGACCTCGTGGGCCTCTTCGGCCGGACGGACGGGACGGCCACCATCGAGGACGTCCACCTCGAGAACGCGACTGTTCGAGGCACGTCTAACGTCGGCGGGCTCGTCGGTGCTGCAGACGGCACGATAGCGAACGTCAGTGCGGCGGTGGACGTCGAGGGAGCCCCCGGCGCCGAACCTGGCGCTGGCGGTCCGTCCGAAATCGGCGGCCTTCTCGGGTCCAACAGTGGCCAGATCGACAACGCCACGGCTGAGGGTTCGGTTACGGTCGAAGACGGAACCGAGATTGGTGGGCTCGTCGGATACAGTGGGGGCCTTGGCGGCGGAATAGGCTACATCGCGGATTCCCACGCGACCGTCTCCGTCGACGCCGAAAACAGCACGAACGTCGGTGGCTTGCTCGGGAACGCAGGTCCAGGGGGTACAGTGAGTGCCTCGTCTGCGACAGGCACCGTCGAGGGCGAAGCGGACGTTGGTGGCCTCGTCGGGGTGACCCAGAGCGAAATTGACAGTTCGTTCGCCACAGGGGCAGTTAGCGGGACCGAGAGCGTCGGTGGACTCGTTGGATGGAACAACAACGGTATCGTAGAGGAGACGACTGCAAACAGCCCCGTCACTGGTGATGAGAACGTGGGCGGGCTCGTCGGAGAGAACGCTGGCAACGTCTCTCAGTCGTATGCCACCGGAGTAGTCGACGACACAGGAAGCACCATCGGGGGACTGGTTGGATACGATGAGGGCGACGTCTCTGCCTCCTACTGGGACATCGATGCAACCACCCAGTTCGCTTCCGCAGGCTCCGATACCGACGAATATGGGTTGCGGACCGTCGAAATGACTGGCCTGAACGCAACCGACACGATGAACAGCTTCGCCTTCCCTGACGGCGAAGGTGCTGCTACCTGGCACGCCACCGACGACTACCCCGTCCTCGAGTGGCAGGGAACTGATACCTTCTTTGAGGTAAACGTCACTGAGTCGAACACACCAGTCGAGGAGGGAGACTCACTCGAAGTGACAGCTAACGTGACTAACTGGGCTGGCGATGGTGACCAGCGCCTCACCCTCACGAGTGACGCGACATCGGCCGAACTGGATGAGGCCGATGTCGAACTCGCCAGTGGTGAGCGTCCCGGCACAGTTTCACTCACCTGGGACACTGACACTGGTGACGCTGGAGAGTATACGATCACCGTCTCGAGTGAGAACCATAGTGAGACCGAATCGGTGACCATCGAAGCTGCGCCATCACCCTCACCATCATCTCCTTCCTCTGAGCCTGCGGATATCTCCGTGACAGAGGCAACTCTCGAGAACACGACTGTCCTCGTGAACGACTCAGTTCCGGTGAGCGCAACCCTCGAGAACAACGGTGACGAAGATGGCGAATACACGGTGGTTTTCTACGTTGATGGGGTTGCGTTCGCGAACGAATCCACAACGGTCGAAGGCGGCTCGAGCACGACGGTCAAGACGAACGAAAGCATCGGGAATGTTGGTACGTACACCATCACCGCCGACGACGTCGAGGCAGGAAACGTAACCGTTGATCGCCCCGCCTCGTTCGACCTCGGGGCAGTTTCATTCGCTGCAGACGAGGCCGAACCCGGTGCAGCTGTGACACTCACAACGACGATTACGAACTCGGGAACGCTATCGGCTGAGCGAACCGTCACCGTCGCCTCTCTCGAAGACCACGATGCAAACGAGACGGGTAAGGACGTAGATACTGAATCGCTCACCCTCGATGGTGGTGAAAACGACACCCTGGAATTCGGTTTCGAGACACCCACGACAGAGGGGAAGGCGAACTATCTCATCCAGACGGGCGATGACGAGGCGATGGTAAACCTCTCCGTTGTCGAAGACGAACAACCCGAGTTCACGATCATCTACGTGGACGCAGACTATGGAATTCTCGAGCCCGGCGAAGAAGAGCGCGTCCTTGTCACCGTCGCCAACGAGGGCGACGAAGCAGGCGACGCAGACGTCACGATCGACCTCGAGGGTGAAGTGCAGTCAGAAACCCTCGAGTTGGACCCCGGAAGGGCTGGCGACGCTGCGTTCTTCCTGAGTGCTCCCGACGATGCGGGTGAGTACGAGTATACCGTCAGCGTGGATGAAACAGAGACAACCGAGACGATGATCGTCGAAGCGCCAGAACCATCGAAGCCCGATTGGAGCGTGAGCGACATCTATTCCGACCCGAACACTGCCGCACCCGGAGAGGATGTAGATATCTGGCTCACAATCGAAAATGACGGGGATAGAGACGGGACGTTGGATGTCGAGTTCTATCTTGGCGAGGAGACATCAGAGATAAAAACGCTCGACATCGAGGCCGGTGATGGCGATCTCATCAAAACCACACTCTCCGCTCCGGAAGCGGAAGGTATGTATGACTTTGGGGTCGTAATCGCGGAAGGAGAGAGCTTCGTAGACGAAGTAGAGGGAACAAAAACCGTCTCCGAAGGCGCTGGCGACGACGATGATCCTGACAACAGGTCGGATGATGATGCTGATGATGAAAACGACGATGGACAACCGGGCTTCGGTATTGCCGTGACTCTCCTCTCGCTAGCGCTCTTAATTTTCACAATCAGATATCGACGACGGTGACTTCGTACCGAAACCACTTACGACACTGGGTATTCACAGAAATGCAAGGAGAAAGCCCATGACTTCAGTCGTGGGTCGATGACCGTTACAATCGTAGATGACTGCACGTTGTCTCGATCGCAATTTATCGTGTACGATGAATATAAAAAGACCGCCGGTAATTATCGAATGAAGATATGTTTCGAGCCGATAAAAACGAAACACTAGTTACGCTCGTTAATCGGCTCGAGTTATTGGATCGGCTGTGTCAATCACCAGCGCATATCAGGGACCTCATCGACGAAACCGGACAAGCTCGGTCGACGGTTCACCGCGCAGTCAATGAACTGAGCGAACTCGACCTCCTCTACCGAGGAGACGATGGGATCGAAGCGACGATCATCGGTCGGTTCGCCCGCGACCAATTGACTGCGTATCTCGATGGGCTCGACGATATTTTTGCGGCACACGCCGTCCTTGAACCGCTGCCTGCGGAGGCAGATATCGAGCACGACATCATCAGGGATGCAGCGTGCTTTCTGGCCGCAGACCCCACGCCTTATCGTCCGTCTGACCGGATGCACGAGGACCTGACCGAGGCCAAGGCCTATCGAGCACTGCTCTCGACAGTCGAAGCGTCCCGAACCATCAGGGTACTGTACCAACACGTCGTCATCCAAGGAAATCCAGCAGAAATCGTCGTCTCTCAGGAGGTCTTCCGGATGTTGCGAAACGAGTTCCCGCGCCGAATGACCCTCTTGGCTGAAGCGAAGCACTTTGACATCCTCGTGGGTAAGGTCCCGCCGTACACCCTCGGTCTGCTTGAGCATCAACTCGGGACGGGGAGCGGGTCAACGACAGTCCACGCCGTCATTCACAACGACAACGGTGGGATTCATGGACTGGTCGTAAACAAAACTGAGCACGGAATATCGTGGGCGACGGCACAATACGAGCAGTATCGAAACGACGCAACGGATCGAACGGGAGAGTTGATCGCCGACACAGACGGGGGCACTCAAACGCTCGAGCGAGACGGAGTACCGATGATCGGTCAGTCACTCCCTCCGTCACTCGAGCGCGAAGGCTTCACACGAGTCGATGCCGCGTACTTTCGGAACGAACCCGTTTCGAAGCCGACGACGGCCTGGCGGGCCGGACTCTCACTCGCCGAGGTACACACCGGCTATGCAATCACGAGACCGGGTTCAGGACCAACCGAAGAATCAACCGACGAGAGAAGGGGATTGGCTGCAGAGATCACGGACGAGTTGCGTTCCGGTGACAGTGTGGTCGTCCTCGGGCCACCGGGCTCCGGAAAGAGCACCGTCTGTAAACAAGTGGCCTGTCAATGGTACGAAGAGGACCGAGGACCGGTTCTCTACCGTGCTGGCAATCACGACCAATCTATCAGCTCTATCGATGACCTCGTCGCGACTGTGACGAACGCGGACGGCCACGCACTCGTCGTTATAGAAGATGCCGTCCGTCCGAGCGCGAACGCCATTTTCGAGGCGCTCGAGCACCTCACCCATCACGACAGTGTCAGTGTCCTCCTCGACTCTCGTGAAAGCGAGTGGCGAGATCAACTGGCACCGGCGACCGATGTGTCGGCCCTCGAGATAACGTATGTTCCACGAATCGAGGCGAGGGACTGTGTGAAACTCGTCGACCACTTCGAACGAACGGTTGGACGGTCAGTCGAGGTCCCCACCGATCGGCTGTGGTCCGTGGTTCGAGACGAGGCCGTTACCGACGATGGCAAGACACACGAGATGCTCCGACTGATTCATCGACTCGCGACGTATGCCGATCCGCTGGCGGCGGAACCGACCGCACTCGAGGAGGAGGTGGCGAGCGTCTACGCCGACCTTTCGGCTGACGATCTGGCTCGATCGGTTTGTCTCCTGGTAAACACGCTCAATGCGGCGGGAATTCGTGTCAACCGTGGGCTCTGCTACGCTGTAGCCGGCGACGTGCGCACGGGAGGTGAGGGGAGCCAGTATGGGCCTGTCGATGACGCGCTCGATCAATTGTCTGGGCGAGTTCTCTTTCCCGGCCAAGATGGAGGCTACCGAATCGTTCACGAGGAGTGGTCGATGGTGTTCCTCCACCACATCCTCGACGTGGAGGGAGAAGAGGAGGCCGCAAAGCAGTTCGGCACCGTGGTGAGTGCGCTGTTGAGACTCGCCGAAGATCCTGAGCGCTATGAACGGATCGGACAGCAACTCGATGGCGACGGCCAGGTAGGGTTCACGCCAGCAATCGACGAGTCACCAACGTGGGCGGATGAGACGGTGAAAGCCATTTATGACCTGTGCAGACGGCGGTCGACGCTGACACCTCTCTTTGGTGATGGGGCTCACGATAGCATCGACCTCCCAGCAGCGTGTACAGGTTCGATCGCCGAGGAACGACCGCTCTGGCTCGGCGAGGCGTTCCTGACTGGCGGCTACTACGACCACGCAGAACGCGCCTTCGAACGCGTGCCCGACACCGATATCGCTGGGGCAAGAGACGGCCTCCTGGGCCTAGCTCGAGTGGCGTTCAAGCGCGGAGCCTACGACGAAGCGATTTCACATCACGAAACGGGACTGTCCACCGCTCGAACGCACGACGATCTGGTAGGTGAAGCACGACACCTCAAGGGCCTGGGGCTGGTCGAGTGGCGACTCGGTTCCTATGAGCGAGCGCGCGAATCTTTCGAGGCGTGCCAGGAGTGTGCACGCCAACTCGGTGATCGAAACCTCGCGTCGGTTGCCGACGCCAATCTCGGCGCGATTGCGTGGTCACAGGGCGCGTACGAACGCGCACGAGACCACTTCGAGGTGTTTCTCCAGTTTGCGCGTGACACCGGCGACCGAGCGGGAGAAGCGACCAGTCTCAATAACATTGGGTCCGTCGCGTATCACCAGGGCGCATACGACCGGGCCCAGAGCTACTTCGAGGAGAGCCTCACCATCAGGCGCGAAATTGGCTATCGATCCGGCGAGGCGAGTTGTCTCAACAACCTCGGACTCACGGCCTCCAAACGGGGCGCGACACAGGAAGCCGAAGACTTCCACGGTGCGGCTCTCGAAATCTCGACGACGATCGATCACTCGAGGGAGCGAGGACATAGCCTCTGGGGGCTCGGAATCGTCGCGAGAGAGCAAGAAGACTATCAGGCAGCCGATGCGTTCTTCGAGGAGGCCCTCGAGACTTTCGACGAGACGGGAAACCAGTCGTACATGGCCCGAACCAAATTGGAACGAGCGACTCTAGCCCTTGCCTGTGAGAACCTCTCGGAGGCACGCAAACAGACCGAAGAAGTGCTCGCTGTCGTCCGGAAACTCGAGGAAGACCACGTACGCGCCAGGTGTTTGAACCAACTTGGACGCATCGCCGCTGCAAACGGTAATCTCGAGGAGGCCACAGCCCACTGGCAGATTGCCCTCGAAGAATTCGAGGACCGCGATTCCTACGACCTGGCCTTGGAGACGCTCGAGTATCTCGTCGGGGCCAGCCTCGAGGAAGGCGACACGGACGAAGTCTCCAGATGGCTCGAGCGAGCACAGGAATTGCTCGGCGAAGCACCTGCTGTAACCTCCGACCTCCATTCTGAGTGGGTTGATCGGGAAATAAATACTATTAATTAAACTCTTTACTGACGGGTATTAGCATAGATTCTCATTCTTCGAATGTGACAGAGTACACCCATTGTAATATCAACGTTCAAGACTCGAGTCGTGGCGACACCGGAGCGGTTGCTCATTTCTCTGTTGTTACGGAATGAGTGTATGAGTGCTATTACTAGCAGTAAATCCACATGAAACCAACCTCAAAAACAATATCAATCTCACATCTAACACAATTTATATACTAGTTGATGTGCTCTGTTTGGGTATAATAGTCAGAAATTTGATTAAAGCATGTGTTCAGCACTTTCTAGTTCACCACCTCAGCTGGTATATGTCTGTAAAGTTAGTGCTACAGTCGAAATGTTTTGGAGAAGTGTTTAAAAAGCACAAGACAATTTCCGATACTTGCCCGACTGCTCACGCACGGTTTATCGAAGCTGTGGGCCCACATTTTGAGCGTAGAAAATCCCTTTCCGATCAAGTATCGTTTGATATTGTGGAGGGATCCGCACAACTCAGACCGAGAAGTGGCGGTCAGATATCCGCAGCCATCGATGAGGAACATCTCGCACTCAAGATGTTGTTTCTCGGTCAATCGCTGCAGGAATGCAGCGGCTGGATCGGTGCCTCGTCGCCCGAAAAATTCGATATCGATAATGAGCTTACAGCCCATTGAAATTGCATATCCACTCCAAGATTAGATTGAAATTATCTTAACAATAATCTTATCAAATGAGGCCCCTGGCTGCTTCGTTGTCGGCGGATCTGTCGGACTGTGAGCCAATATATACGATTTATGACAATGCGATTGATAAGGGCGTTCAACGCCGATTAAGCGTAGAACTGCTTGTATTTCTCGAAACGAATAACTGGTCGCGTGGGGGTACACACCCTGACGGGCGTCGCCGTCCGCCCACGCTCCCCACATACAAATTCCGCCGCATATAAATCGCTGAACAGGTCTGCAAGCATTGTTCCAAACTACCTCTACGACCTGCTCGCTTCTCAAACTGCGCTTATTAGATACCTGGTTGATTGAACCCACGTTCCACCTCTTCGGATGGTGTCCGCTCTCGGCGCACTAAACCCAGGCCTGTCCAGTCGATATACCCTTGATCAGAGTTATTTATGTTATAGACATCCATTGAAGGGCATCCTCTCATTATCGTTCGTAACCAAGCACGACCGGTCGGTGGCACGTGACCGCAGTGATCCCGATGAAAGACCACACACATTCGAATCCGTTTAGGGTCCAGAGATCATACACCAGCCCAATGAACACGAACGCGATCGACGACCGCCAAACCGGGCGCTCGAGGCAGGTGAGAACCGATGGGTAACGCCCCGGGAGGCGAAGTCGACCGCTGTGCATTTTGTGGGCGTCCCTGTCCAGATTCTGCGGGCGAATTGCACGTCGGGAGCGGTGAGCAAGTCTGCTCGAGTGGCTGTCAGACCCTGTATAACTCGCTTGGACCGTTGGCCGAAGGCCCTCCTCCCTCGATTCCGGAGCCAGAAATGGAACCGACTGTCGCGCCCAAGGGAGCACCAGTGGGTGGCACAGACGAATCGGAATCGGTGGATACCGATCCAGCGTCGGACGGGGAGTCCTCGGTTACGGGAGCAACTGGACAGGTTGATACGCAAGAGGAGGCCTCGTCCATCGAATTCGAAGCAGGCGTCGAAGCGACGGGTACCGACGCAGAGGAGGCGGATCCAACTACGGATACCGAAAGCCACCCAGCGCCGATCCAGACCTTCCTTCGTGTCGACGGGATGCACGCCGTCACCTGTGAGCAGTACCTCGAGTCCGTTGCGTGCGAGCATGACGGTATCTTCGATGCCGAAGCGAGTTACGTCACGGAGTCGATTCGTGTCGACCACGACCCGGCACAGCTTCCGAAATCCGACCTCGAGGATGCTCTGAGTCGACTTGGATACACCGCCTATCTCCGCGACACCGTGACGGAATCGTCGGAAACGGACGAGAACACCGTTCGACGAGTCGTCGGACCCGAAAACAGTCCGAACCCGAACGAGTCCACAAGTACGACTCGGCGCGCTCGAGAGATGTCGGGGATTCGGAAACGACGTTCGGACGACGCGATGGACATGCGGTACATCCTCAGCGTCGTTTTCGGCTCCTTTCTGTTAATACCGTATATTACAGTTCTCTATCCAGCCCACCTGGCGGAACTGTATCCTGCTGGCCCGCTCGAGGGCTTTACCGTCCTGTTCACTGACGGTGGCGTGTTGTTTTCCCGCGTCTATTTCGTGCTCACCGGTATCGTCCTCTATTTCGCTGGTATGCCCGTGTTGCGGGGTGCCTACATTAGTCTCAAGCTTCGCCAGCCGAACACCGACTTACTCGCTGCGCTGGCTATCGTCAGCGCGTATCTCTACAGTTCACTCGCCGTCGTCGTCGGCAACAGCGGGCATATCTACTACGATTTCGTGTTGGCTATCGCAGCGATCGTGACCGGCGGTATCCTGTACGAATCGTCGGTCAAACAGAAAGCTCTGGATAGACTTACCGAACTCACCGTTTCCCAGGTTGACAGTGCTCGCCGATTAGCAGACGACGGTTCGACCGACACAGTCGATGTCGGCGAACTCGAGCCGGACGACCGACTTCTCGTCAAACAGGGAGAACGGATTCCCGTCGACGGCGAACTGGCCGAGGGTACCTGTACGGTCGACGAGGCGATCATTACTGGCGAGTCAGTTCCAATTATCAAAGAACCTGGCGACGACGTGGTCGGCGGTTCAATCGTTACCACCGATGCCGCAATCGTTCGCGTCGGTCCAACCGCAAAGAGCAGTATCGACAGACTGACGACGACGGTGTGGCAACTCCAGAGTGCCACACACGGCGTCCAGCGACGTGCCGACCGTCTCGCTGGTCGACTGCTAACTCCAATCGTCGGTTTTGCCGTACTCGGCGGTGTCGGGACGTTGGTGTTGAGCGGGAGTGTTGGTACCGCAATTCTTGGCTTTCTCGCCGTCTTCATGATCGCCTCGCCCTGGTTGCTTGGCTTTGCGACGCCGCTCTCGATTGCGACGACCCTGGAGGAAGCTCTCGAGCGGGGCATCGTCATTTTCGACGAAACGGTATTCGACCGGCTACGGGAGGTCGATACTGTCGTTTTCGACAAGACTGGAACGCTCACTCGTGGACAGATGACCGTCCTTTCTGCAGACGCACCGCAACCGGTTCTCGAAGCAGCAGGCCGCCTCGAGCAACGAGCTGCCCACCCGGCCGCCGACGCCATTGCTCGAGCATACGGGCCGAGTACGACAGACGCGAATGCAACGCCAGACGTGAACACAACAGACTCGGACGGGAACGCACCTCAACCAGATGGCGGAGAACCGCGGTCGGAATCGGTAGCGATCGAAGAGGTATCTGACTTTCGGAGCTATTCAAACGGTGTTGGCGGTATCGTCGATGGTGATGAAACGCTCGTGGGCCATCCCGACCTGTTCCTCGATCAGGGATGGGAGCTCGAGGATGGCCTCGAACGACAGGTTCAGTCCGAACGAGGGGCCGGACGGCTGCCTATCGTCGTCGGACAGAACGGACGTGCGTGCGGACTCGTGGTCGTTGGTGATCAGCCGCGAACAAACTGGGAAGACACCATCGAGCGTCTCAGCACTCGAGGCATGGAGGTTATCGTCCTCACCGGTGACGAGCGGTCGGCGACTGAACCGTTTGCCAGCCACCCGGACGTTTCGAGGGTGTTTGCTGGGGTGCCTCCCGAAGGCAAAGTTGCAGCGATTAGCAAACTCGGCACAGATTCCACCGTCGCGATGGTCGGCGATGGCACGAACGACGCGCCCGCGCTGGCGGAGGCTGCACTGGGTATCTCACTCGGTGGTGGTACGGATCTGGCATCCGATGCGTCTGACATTACGGTTGCCGAGGACGACCTGACAGCGATCGAAACAGCGTTCGACCTCGCCGAAGGCGCTCGTCGTCGTGTCCAACAGAACAATCGCCTGGCGTTCGTCTACAATGGTATCGCGATTCCAGTCGCGCTGTTGGGCGTGTTGAACCCACTTTTTATCATCGGTGCGACGGCTATCGGTGCGGGAGCACTCGGCGTCAATTCGATGCGTTCGTTGCTCGAGTGAGCCGGTCCTCTGTACCTTTTTTATTGGTGATTGACGACCCTATTTGGGCGCTCACCGGGAAGAAGCGACAGCAAACCCTACGTATCGTAGTTTACAGTAATTATGCAAATCTCGGTTCAGTTTCTGTTGGACACAGATTACAAAGTTGTATGTTTGAAACAAATCACGGTCCTTTTGATGTGGAACGTAATACCGGCTGAAGGATGGCCACCATAACAAGGGTACAGATGTTATGAATCAGGGGCGGGGTAGCACTCGCATCCGCTAGCCGTCAGGGGATTTCGACGAGTGAGGAAAGGCGGATTCCACGAACTTCTTTCCGTTTGTTTTCACTGGGTAAACGATGGGCCCCAGTTGTTTCCGTCTCATCTTTGGTTTACCACTGTGTTGTCGTCGATTACAGATCGCCTTTTGCCTCCCAGATGGCAGTCATGAGATCAGCAAATACCGAGGCGCGCATCGAATACTCGCCGTCCATCGTATCGGCATCCACGGACTCGATGTTCGCCACGAACTCCTGGTCGTAACTCATCTTTGTCAACGTTTCACGTACGTCAAAGGAGAGCTTCCCCTCCTCGTCGGTATCGAGCCAGGAAACCGACCGTTGTTGCTCATCGTACTCGAGAACGTAGGTTTCACCGCCGATCAACTCACAAATACCGTCCAGTGACCCTATTTCGATCCATCCGTCGTCTGTCTCGAGGAACAACACGCCATCTCGAACGTCGGTTTCGTAACGCTTCATACCAGTGGCAAATAGCCCGAACGCATTAACCGTTCTGTCACTGACCGCAAACGAGCAGGTGTAGTGGGCATTCTCACTCAGTGAAGTGAGGCTGAGACATTTTGCGGGTTCCTGCACCGCTACGTTTCCCTCTGGGGAACAAAATGACTTTTTGGGCCAGTAGACCCGCATCGTGTATTGCACGGAAGTACAGCTAATCGGCTATTGTGTCCGGCTTGCTGGACACTCCCTCATTTGCTGAGATATGGCTCAAGAGGACCTCGCTACTGGTTCCACGCACCTGCAGATTTGTGCAGTCACTGGAATGGCCTGCAGGCATTATTGCCATGTCGACACATACCAGTGATTTCCTGCAGTAAACGAGACGGCGCCTCGATTAGCACCGAGATATCTGTGAACCCAACTCTGAGGCTGCATAACGGCTGAAAACACAATAATTTATTGTCTGGAACGCGTTTCCTCGCACAGCCGGCTGTTTACTGGTGGTAGACGGCTTGTTACTGTCCAACTCGGTCAAAGTTTAAGTACGAGTCACCCCCACTGAGAGTAGATGGTTGATATTGGTATCGTCGGATTAGATACGAGTCACGGCGAATCTTTCGCCAAGCGCTTGGCAAGCCACGAGGAAGCTACGCTCAGTGCCGTTTGGGACGGCGGCAGTGTTCGAGACGAATCGTATACCCAGTCGATTTGTGACCAGTATGCAGCGCGTCAGTATGCCGATCCACACGAGATGATTGGTGACGTCGACGGCGTCATGATACTTACTGTGGACTGGGAGACACACCGACCCCTCGCCATCCCGTTTCTCGAGGCCGGAATACCGACGTTGATAGACAAGCCGATCGCCGGCTCAAAAGAGGATATACAGGCCATCGGGCAAGCAGCCAACGAAACTCCACTCTTTGGCGGTTCTGCGGTACCCTATCACTCGGCCATAACGACGTTCGAGCCCGACTGTTCGAGTCGGGCGCTCTACTGTGTCGGATACGATGATCCGTTCTATTATGGCTCTCATCTGATCGATACCGTTTGTCAAATTGTCGATACCGATTGGGCAACGGTCTCACCGGCGAACGATCCCGGTCGAACCGTCGAAATCGTCTTCACCGACGGCACGTATGTCACCGTTCGACTCGACAGTCCCGGAACGAAAAAGCAGTTCAGTTTTCTCAGCGTCGGCAACCAGACGTCGGTCGTCGAGGTCGGCAGCGAACCAGCAGATATGGATGATATGTATCGTTCGTATCTCGACGCCTATCTCGAGGTTATCGAAACCCGGTCGACGGTGACAGGAAAGCGAGTCCTCGATGCTGCTTCCCTATTGTTGGGCATCGACGCTGCGCTCGAGTACGGACAACCGATCACTCCAAACTCCAGAGCGCTCGCCGAACACGTCGTCAATGGCGACGCGTTTCTCGAGGCATATAGTCCGTACTACTGATTTCCTTCCGTCGAATTCACTCGTCTTTTACATTACCCTCGGGCGTCACGTCCGTTACTCTCTCGAGGTCGCCGTAGGTGATTGCGGTAAACGACGCCTCGACGGTTTCTCCGGGGTCGATGACGTTCATGACCGCTTTTCCGTCCTGACCCGTCTCACTGGTTCGTTGTTCGGCAGGCGAGCGAGTCGTGGGCTCGAGGCCGACGTTGTAGTTTCGGTTGAACCAGGGATACTCGTGGTAGCCGCCGAAGGGTTGCCAGTACCACAGGCACTCGAACGGCTCGAGTGGGAATCGAAGGGCGAAGCCGAGGTTCAGGTCGGGATTCGTCAGCGCGTACCAGCCGTCGGCCATATCGACCGCAAATGACTGGTCGTGGACACCCGCCGAGCGCGGCGGAATCTCTCGGAGGTCGACGGTACCGCCGTCCTTTCCGGGTGCGTGTGGCCAGTCGTAGGTCACGTCACCCTCGAGGCGAGCGTTTGGAAAGCCGTCGCCGTACGCCGGGTTGACTCCGGTCGCGTCGGGCAGGTCGAGTCGTGAAGCAGGCGAGAGCAACGGTTCGCCGAGCGTGATGTGCTGTTGCCAGACGTACTCGAGGGGGACCCCGCCCTGATTGGTCACCGATTCGTCGATGTGGAGTTTGGACTCGCCCGCTCGAAGCGTCAGTTCGCGTTCGACGAGAAACGGGTAGCGGATGAGTTCGACCGTCAGTCGAAGTGTCACGGCTTCGCCGTCGTCGCGGACCACGGTACCTTCCCACGGCAAGAGTGCGCTTTCTCCGTGCAGTCCGTAGCTCCCACCATCGATTTCCATCCCACCACCGGCGATGGGGAGGTTGACCTGCCAGCCCCCAGGATAGTGCTCGTTCCAGCTCGAGTCGATACCCGGAACGTACCGATCCTCGGGGGCAGTCCACGCGTGTGGCGTCCGCCACAGAACGTCGACGTCGGTCCGTTTATCCCGAAACTCGACGATGTCGCCGCCTTTTCCGGTCAGTACTACCACCCGAAGAGATCGGTTCTCGAGGACAGCAGCGTCGATGTCGCGATAGGTAAAGTCCGTAGAGATGCGTGGCCCGGGTTCGGTTCGATGGCTGTCTCCGCCGAGTCTCGAGTCGCTCATAGCTCCCTCCGCCGGGCCCCGACGCGCTCAGCGAGTGCAACTGACTTGTCGAGAATCCGCTCGGCGGTGGAAGGGGCGTAGAGTCCGTCCTCGAAGGACTGCCACGACTCGTATCCCCCTTCGGCGAGGATTCGTTTCGTCGGAAGATAGCCGGTGTTGTTGGCGTACCCTGCGACCCACAGGGGTGAGTCGAGCGTCTCCTTGAGTTCCAGTGCAAAATCGGCGACCACTTCCCCTGAAAGCGAGAGGAGCGTCAGATCCGTCCCGAATCCAACAGCCTGTATTGGATACGGCCGATGTCCCGTCACTTCGGTGCCGCCTGCCTCGTTCCCGTCTTCGTCTTCGATGGGGTTTTCGATGTCGAGCGTCACGCTTCCGGCGGCGAGCTTGAGCGGCCCTCTCACCGGTTTCGGTTCGGTCACCAGGGCTCGTTCGACGGCCGTTGCTGCCGTTCGGGCGTGTTGTTTTACCAGTTCTCGACTTCCCTGCGGGTAGGCCTTCTGATCTCCCGCACAGCCGATAACGAACACGGCGGTGGCATCGGGATACGCTTCTTCGAGGTGTTCCATCGCGTAGCCCGGCCAGTCACCGTTGACCTCGTTCGAAAATGCCATGCCTGCAGTTGGGTGGCACGCATAGCCGAACAACAGCGCTTTCGTCGTTCCATCTGCGGTTTCGACGGCCAGAACGGGCAGGTCGTGATCGACCGGACCGTCGGGCGTCGGATCGAAGCCGATGCCGTCTTCGGTCGGTCGTCGGCGGTTCATCGCGATCGCCAGTTTGGCGTGGTAGTACGAGAGCGACGCCGGCTCGAAATCGTCGAGGGCAGCGCCGATCACCTCGAGCAGTCGTTCGTCGACGAACTCTCGATACTCTGCGACGAGGTCGTCATCTCGGTCGTAATCCTCTTGGAGGCCTTCGCGGTGGATGTCGTAATCCGGTCCGTAGTGCGTGTGACTCGGGTTGATAACGAGAGATTCCGGCTCGAGTCCCCATCGTTTTGCACACTCCGCCTCGAGATACTCACGCTGCGTTTCGAACACGAACAAGAGTTCGAACGAGAGCAAAACCAGCCGTCGCCCCGTCTGGTCTTCGAACGCGACCGCGCGAGCTGAAATATCGTGTTCGACACCGTCCATATGCCCGTCACGGGCCCCAAAACCGATCAAACGGTGTGGCTCAGTTTCGTCGGGTGTAATGTCGACGGTCGCCGTCCCGACCTGCCACGCTGGTGGTACCGCCCCGCCGTCACATCGGAGGTCGGCCGATCTATCGAGTCCGGCAGCAGTTGTACGCGTCTCTGCTCCGTGCCTGTGAGGAGGATTCGCCATGTTACCGTTGGTCTGGCGGCACGAATATTAAAGGTACGGACACCGCTCGTTACAGATCCCCGACCGATGGGTGATAGCTTGTGCGTTTCATTGGGCGTTATGTCGCTCTACAGCTACCTCCTGTAGAGACCATTGGGGTGTGGGAACTTTCGAACCCTCGGAAAAACCGGGTGCTGCCTCGAGAACCCATTCCGTTCACGAACCCCAGTTAGCTGAAAGAGAGGGCGCCAAGTACGCCGTCAAGCGTTGCCGTGTAAACCGAACCCGACAACTGCTATCGGTTCGGCTTACATACTCAGGCTTGACGAACCACTAAGCCCCCGTCCTCAAAGAGCGAACGGCGCAAGCGGTGAGTGAGTAGGCAGGGGTAGGTCACTCGTTTTCGCCGGTTCGTTGCCGGAGCGTTGCACCAACTGGGTCTCCCTCGAGTCGATCTGCGACGTCGTCGTTCTCGAGGGCGTCAGCGAGAACCTCGAGACACTCGTGATACACGCTCAGTATCGTATCGACATCTTCGTCAGTGTGGCTGTAGGTCGGAATATGGCCACCAGTGTAGAGGACGCCACGTTTGTGTGCCTCTTGCATGAACAGACTCCGTACCAATTGGTCGTGGTCTCCGTCTTCGTCGAAGAACTGGATGACGAAACGTGGTGGGAATCCGTGGGCGCGTGTCCGACCATCCAGGCCGAGTTCGCCGGCGATTTCGTTGTAACTGTGCATCAGCGACTCGCCCACTCGAAAGATGTGTTCGTGGACGTTCTCTTCTCGTTGGACGGTGATTGAAGCCTTTGTCGCCGCCAGGGACGCCGCATCGCCGGCGTACGTCATCGAGTAGAAGAAATCGTTGCGGCCGATGACCTCCATGAACTTTCGCTTGCCCGCAAGCGCGGAGATCGGGAACCCGTTTGCCATCCCCTTGGCGAAACACGCGAGATCGGGGGTTACACCAAAGTACTCCTGAGCGCCGCCCAGTGCGAATCGGAATCCGGTCAGCACCTCGTCGAAAACGAGTACCGCCCCTTCGCGGTCGGCGAGGTCCCGAAGTTTCTCGAGGAAGCCGTCTTCTGGCTCCTCGAGATTGACCGGGGTCGTCACGATTGCAGCGACGTTGTCGGGGTGCTCCTCAAAAATCTGCTCGACGCTCTCGATATCGTTGTACTCGAACTCTTCGGTATATTCGCCGACGGCGTCGGGAATTCCAGCGTCGAGGCCCGGTTTGTTGCTCATCCAGACGTCGGGCCAGCCATGATACCCCTGGGTCGCGATGACGTCTCGGTCCGTGTACGCTCGAGCCACTTTTGCAGCGAGGGTCGTGACGTCGTTTCCGCTCTTGGCGAAGCGAACCATCTCCGCGCAGGGAACGACATCGGTGAACAGTTCGGCGACCTCGACGTGGAGGGGATGCTCCATGGTGAACATCGTCCCCTCGTCAAGTTGTGCTTTCACGGCGTCGGTCACCGCCGGATAGTTGTGACCAAGCAATATGGGGCCAAGTGCGGCGTTACAGTCGATGTACTCGTTTCCGTCGGCATCCCACAGTCGACTTCCGTCGCCGCGAACGATGTGTGAAGGCGAAACGCCTTGCACGAACTGCGTCGGTTGTTTGCTACCGGTCTGGGTCGCACTCGGGATGACCTTCGACGCCCGTTCGACGAGTTTCTGCGACTGGCTTGTCGACCGGTCGCTCGACGCCAGCGGTGAACCTCTAGACATTACGGAAAACAGTGACTCCACTCTCTATTAAGTTCTTCGTTGCAGGGGATAGGTCCGGTTCTTCGTTGCAGAGATGCGGATGCTCGAAGCCGCCCATATATCAACGTACTGCACTTCCACAACCGGTACTTGTGGACTGTCAACATGGCGCGAAAACAGTTATGATGCTGTGTTAATCTCATACATGCAGTGATAAGATGAGACGACAGTCAGCAGTCTCGGACAGTGACACGTATCGAACCAAACCCGAAAGCGGCACGAATCGACGCGCCTTTTTGGCTGGAACCGCCGCAGTAGCGGCTGGATTAGCTATGACGGGGTCAGTTACGGCGGACGACGACTACGATGTCATCCTCGATATCGTCGACGATCTCGGTGCAGATAACACCGGCGGGGAACCGATTAACGATGCACTCGCCGACGCCGTCGAACACGATAGCGTGAAGGTCACGTTCCCATCGGGTGAATACGTGATTCACGAGGGTGAGGGCGGTGACGGATTTGCCCGCTGGGATTTCGGTGAGGGTGAGGAGGTCGCTCGAGTCGGGAAACTCGCACTCGTCGGGCAGGAGGATACGGTCTTACGGCCGCTGGACGGCGGTCGGCACAGTATCCTCACGTTGTGGGGTCGAGACATTACTGTTAGGAACTTCCGAATCGATCAAACCGGTCACGATACGTCGACGGGCATTACCACGGTGGCCGAAGAAAACTTGTTGGTCAGTAATATCCACTTCGACGGAAAAGTGACGGGCGACTACGTCGAGACACCACACTGGCAGAGCGACGACTACGACGAGAGCGTCGTTCCGGAGGATCCAACCTGTCTAATCCCCGGTTTACTCAACGAAGACGGCGTCGGCCGAATCGAAAACGTTCGCGCACCGGATGGTGTCGAATCACACAGCAGAAAGGGGGCCGTCTGGGTTAACTTCTTACACGCGGGTGACCTGCTGTTCGAAGCCTGTGAGTTCTCGAACTTTTCGGACAACGCTATTTACGGCTCGCCTCCGGGGCTTGCCCATGGAAATGGCGGATCTGTTCGCGTCGAAAACTGTTACTTCAAGAACAACAACGTCACCGCAATACGGCTCGGGACGCCGGGAAGCTATGCGAAACACTGTACGGTGGTCACTGAAGCCGACGAGATACCGGCGACGCCCTGGGGCGCGATTACGAGTCGAGCTGGGTGGGTCTGGTACGACTTCGAAGGCAGCTACGAGGATATCGACGTTATTCACAACCACCCCAATGGGCAGGGCATCGTCGAGGAGGGGAGTCACGACGGCTGGCTCGAGGTTCGGGACTCTCGTATCGAGCTGAACAACGGTGGCGCGAATGCAATTCGCTACGTCGATGGCGGCAGCCAACTCACTCTCGAGAACCTGAGCATTACCGGTGAGGCCAGTGGTGATGCTGCGATACGACTCGGTAGCTGTGAACTCGATGCCGAGAACGTCTGCATCCATCAGACTGGAAGCGGACGCGACGGCTTTTCGCTCTCGAGCGTTACTGGGACGATCGCAGACAGCGTCGTCGACGTTACCGGCGACCAGTTCGTCGCCAGCGGGTCAACCGACGTGGCGGTGACCAACCTGCACGACGCGGGTGACTGCCCGAGCGCGGATCCGAACCACGACTTCGACAGTGTCTCGGCTGGACCGACGCCGTCGCGTCCCGACGGCAGCGGCCGTGACGAAACGGTCACTGGAGACGCTGAAGGGGACGGCGACGGTGTGGAAGCGGACCACGATTTCCGCCTCTCAGACGTCGATATGGAGGAAGCAGTTCCCTACCAGGAAGGACCGTATCAGATTGGGTCGGCGACGGTGACGAATCACGGTGACGAAACCGCCACGGCTCCCGTCGGCGTGTGGAGCGATTTCTTCGAGGACTTCCTCGGTAGTGATGTCGCATGGGAGGAGGTGACGCTCGAGCCAGGTGAATCGACGACCGTGACCTTCTACCTCGATGGTGATATCTCCAGGCCTGGTGCGGTATACGAAGGGCTGAAGATTTCGACGCTGTCCGACGAGTACGTCTTCGACCTCGAAATTCTCGAGGGAGACGACGCCTCGGAGGAGGAAACAGACGACGCTGATTCGGGTGGCGACGATGATTCCTCGGAGGGAGAAACAGACGACTCGAGTGACGAGGAAACTACTGACAACGACGAAGCCGATACCGTTGTGGAGGATGATGATACTGGAACGGACTCTGACCAGGCGGTTTCGGCCGATGACGACGGCTCGCCGGGATTCACCGGCATCATCACGCTCGGTGCCCTTGCAGCCACGAGCGGAGCGATGATCCGTCGCCTTCGATCGGATAGCGACGAGCAGTAATCCGGTTTGATCACATACTCGACCCGACCGAAGAGTACGAATTCGGTGGCTCGGAAACGGGTTCACCGTTCGAATCCTCTCGAGACGCTGTGGGATACAAATAGTGTCCAGTATACCGGTTTACACCTCTCTCGGGACCGTCTTACGGTAGCGTGTGGAGGAGTTTCAATGGCTGCTATCGCTGCAAACCATGTGTTTCGAAAATAACGAGTTAAAGTTCGCCGACGTTCCGTTTGATCTTCTCGATCGCTCGCGGAATCGAGAGAATACTCTCGTCCTCAGCGAGTAAGGCCGTGTGGGAGAGTCTGATATTCGTCTCCATAATCTCCTCGACACCGGGCAAGTGCAGGTGACGGTTGACCGGAATGTCGGTTCCTGGCGGTACCATCGACCCAAGTTGGGCTCGGGAAAACGCCGGCTGTTTGTACAGTGGAAGTCCGTAGCCTGAACTGGCTGGGACGCCCTCTGCTCGAAGTGCCTCGAGGAATCGGTCACGTGAGGGACCACCGAACGCCTCCGCGTCGTAGCGGAAGTTGTACACGCAGTAGCCTCTGTCGGTGATCCGGTCGTCCTCGCGAAGGGTGTGAATACCTTCGATGGTCTCGAGTTCGTCGACGAGTCGGGCTTCGTTTTCCTGACGGCGCTCGTTTTCGGCAGGCAGTTTCTCGAGCTGGGCAGAAAGCAGTGCGCCTTGCAGTTCGGGGAGTCGATAGTTCGACGAGAGCATGGTGTGTTTGTACCCTGCACCCACTGGCCGACCGATGTTGTGAACGAGACTCGCCTCTTCTGCGAGTACCTCGTCGTCCGTCACGACGATACCGCCTTCACCGCCGGCAACGGATTTCGACTGCTGGAACGAGAACGTCCCAAAATCACCGAACGTGCCGACCTTCTGACCGCGCCAGGCAGACCCTTGCGCGTGGGCCGCGTCTTCGATGAAAAAGAGACCGTGCTCCTCGACGATTGGGAGCAACTCGTCCATGTCCATAGGATACCCACCGAAGTGAACGCCGACGATGCCGACCGTATCCTCGGTGATATTTTCGCGGACTGATTCGGGATCGATGTTGAACGTGTCCGGATCGACGTCGACGAATTTCGGTACACCGCCCATGCAGGCCACGGCGCTCGCGGTTGCGATGAACGTGTAGGCTGGAACGAGAACCTCATCACCTGGCTGCAGGCCTGAGGCTCGAAGCGCGAGTTCGATCGCGACGGTCCCGTTGCTCACGGCGATGGCGTGTTCGGCGTCGTGGAGGTCTGCAAACTCCTCCTCGAATCGATCGACCCAGTCCGCGCCGTCGATGATCCGACACCACTTTTCGGACTCGAGGCTGTCCATCACGTACTCTTTGCTCTTCTCTGTGCACTGAGGCCATCGTGGAATCTCGAGATCCGACGCGGCCTTCGGTCCGCCGTTGATTGCTAGCTTGGTCATTGATTCGGTGGCACCCACTGCTGGTGTGCCGGATTGATTGTACATTCGTAGAGTGGTACATGAGTCCATCGGTCATGGTCACTCGAGCGAAAACGATAGCAGCTCTGAGGCATACGCTTATACCGGTGGAATCGGTACCATTACGAGAAAGCACGCATGCCAACAGGAGTCACTATCCACGAATCCGAGAAGTGTTACGAAGGCTATACGCTTTTCAACGAAACGTACGAATTCCCCGAAAAAGCACCGGACGGGAAAGGGAAAATCTACCTGGTCGATATGGACGGTGAACCGGTTCACCGATGGGAAGTCGAGACCGCGGTGCAATCACACACTCGATTGTTACCCAACGGCAACCTCCTCTATCCGACTCGAGACCGATCGAATATCGAGGAGGCGGGACTCCGGGAACTCGACCCCGAGAGCAACGTGGTCTGGTCCTATCACTGCCGTATCGATCACGACTATCAGGTGATGGACAACGACCACCTCATGCTCCACACCATCACCGACAACATGGTTCCCGAAATCGGGCCCGAACTCAGGCGCAATCCGTACATCGTCGAAACCGACCGCGAGAAGAACCTGCACTGGGAGTGGTTCGGCGAAGACCACTACGACGAGCTTCGACAACTGCTTTCTGCAGACGACTGGGCATTCGTCGAAGAACGCATCGCGACTGATTACGCCTTCGACTGGGCGCACAACAACACGCTCCAGATCATCCCCGAGAACGAAACCTACCGAAAGGAACTCGAGGGTGACGGCCCCGTTCGCTTCGAGCCCGGAAACATCGTCTTCTCCTATCGGAGCGTGGACGTCATCGGCGTCATCGATTATCCGAGCGGCGAAATCGTCTGGGCGTGGGGGCCGAGCGAACTCGACGGCCAGCACCTCCCGTACATGCTCGAGAACGGCAACCTGCTCATCTTCGACAACGGCACCGAGCGCGGCTGGTCGCGCGTGATCGAAGTGGACCCACTTACCGAGGAAATCGTCTGGGAGTACAGGGGCTCGCCAAAGGAGGACTTCTACGCGCCGTTCATTTCCGGCGCACAACGGCTCCCGAACGGCAACACACTGATCTGTGAAGGAACGAAAGCGCACCTCTTCGAGGTCACTCCCGACGGCGAGGTCGTCTGGGACTTCGTTAGTCCGTTCGGTGAGGAGGGTTCGATGGGCAACGTCTATCGGTGCCTTCGGTACTCACCCGAGTACGTCGAACCGCTATTGAACTCGATATAAACGAGCGCGTACAACGATCGAATTTTACGATACTTTCGTAGCCTGGACCAGGTGACGCCGTCACTATACCCGATCAGTGACGATGACCGATTCCGTTTGCACGGACACGTGGTACTCGTCGACGATGATGTCCACCTCGGTTGCCTCACAACCGAGTTGTCGGTGTTCTCCCACCAGAGCGTCGAGCGCGTCGGGGTCGACGTACTCGTACAACGTGAAGTCGAACGCTTCTGGGTCACACCCTTCGTGGTCGGCGATGGCCATTACGACGGCCACGCTGGGAGTGACCTGTCCATCGTAATAATATTCCGTTGTCGGCTGCGCAGGTACATCTCTCTCGGTCATGCTAGTCACTTGTATGTCTACTGCAAACACATCGCGCGAGTGCTTCAATGTATGGTAACGAATCTGTCAGTATCGGGTCGGTTTATTCGACGTTCTGTCGACCTGGGATCCTTGAGGACCAGCTTTCATTCTAGGAAATTTCACTGCTTAATTTCCGATCGAATCGTCACCGGTGACGGTGCTCGAGGGTCGCTGCCCGCTCTTTGCGACCGGTTTCGCGAAGGTGCTTGGCATACGAGTCGAGGTGGCCACGGGTGTGATACGGACCGCCGTTCGCGATGTCGACCCACATCGGGTCGGTGGTCCCGTTCGGGGTTTTCGGATTCCCACCCCGCTGGTCCCGTGCGGCCTCGAGCATCCGTTTTTCGTGCCATTGTCCGAGTTTCGACAGCCCCGTTTCGACGATTTCGGGTCGTTCGTTCGCGAGGTTGGTCGTTTCGTGGGGATCCGTTTCGAGGTCGAACAGCATGACGTCCCCCAGGATGCTCTTGAACCCATCGTGGTAGGTTCGCAAGAGCAACCAGTCGTCCCAGCGAACCCCGCGCTGACACGCCCACGCTCCCTGACTGAGCACGAGATACTCACGACCGACATCTCGGTCGGCAACCGCAGTTGTGCAAGCCGGAGCGAACGAGTTCCCGTCCCAGCGAGCACCCGGTTCACCGCCAACGAGTTCCATCACGGTCGGTGCGAGGTCGATCTGGTAGTGAAAGTCATCGTTCACACCGGATTCGATACCCGGACCGGAGATAATCAGCGGGACGTTACAGGTCGTCTCGTCAGCCAGATGGTGGTCGCCATAGACGTTGAGTTCGCCCAGTCCTTCGCCGTGGTCGGCCGAGATGATGATCAGCGTTTCGTCGTAGACGCCTTCTTCTTTGAGGCGATCGAGAAGAAGTCCCAGGTGATAATCCATGTATCGAACGCCGGTATCGTAACCGTCAACCCAGGTCTTGAACGCATCTCTGGAGTCGATATCGAACTCCACGGGGACTCGAGCGAGATCGTTCCCTTCGTCGAAACGTGGGCTCCGATTAGAGAAGTGAAACGTGTCTCGGGCGCTGTGTGGTCCGGCATGGGTCCGCTGTTCGTCGATGATATCCTGGGTGAGCCACTCGGGAGCTGGCTCATCCGCGAAGGGGTCGCCGAACTCGGGTGGAGTCGCGTACGGCGTGTGTGGGTCCCAGAAATTGACGTGGAGGAACCAGCGGTCGCGGGTGGCGTGGCGATCGAGCCAATCGTCGACGTACGGCAGAATCTCGTCGGCGTTTGGCTGCCACAGACCCACTCGCTCATCGGTCCCGACCGCGTCCTGTATCTCGTTAAATCCTGCAGCCACGGTCCATGCCTGGTGTCGCTGGACGAAGGGACTCAGTGAGGCCGTGTAGTACCCTTCCTGGCGAAGCGCTCCCATCCAAGACTTCCAACCGTCGAGGTTCCGGAAGTTTCGATGCTCGCCAAGCGGCCGCGCATCCGCTGTGATACCGCCGTGGTTTATCGCACCCGTGTGAATGCCGAACCGCGAGGAGAACAGTGCCGTCCTCGAGGGGAGACAGGGTGCATCCGTCGCGTAGTAGTTGGTAAATCGCATTCCCGAACGAGCCAGTGCATCCACGACAGGAGCGGTGTCACGGTCGTACCCGTAACAGCCCAGATGGTCAGGGCGTAGCGAATCGACATCGATGTAGAGTATCTTCGCGGGTGTCTCGGTCATTGGCTGTCGGACAGGTCTCCCACTCGCGAACGCAACTCGGCGAAGGCTTCGCTTCCGTGTTCGAGGGACGCTACCGCATCGTCAGTTCGTCCATTTTCACAAATGAGCCACTCGGCGCCGTTTTTGACGGCCCGCTCAGCACAGGCATCGACGTCGACCGCGCCCGTTCCAACGTCGGCGTGAAGGAGATAGTCGTCGTCGGGAACCGTGTCTGTCAGATGAACCAGCGGAGCTTGTCCGGACACGACGTCAAGTAGCTTCAGTGCGTCGTAGCCAGCGTGAGTTGCGAGCCCAACGTCGGGCTGGAAACCGAAGCGACCGTCGGCTCGGTCGACGAAGACCTCGAACGCGACTTCGGGTCCGTCTTCCCCCGTGACGGTCCCGAACTCGAAGGTGTGGTTGTGATAGAGCAGGTCGATGTCGTACTCGGCGAGGGAGTCCGCGATTGCGCCGAGACGGTCGGCGGCGGTTTCGATTCCCTCGAGCGTTTCGAAGGCCACTCCATCGTAGGTGGGAATAACCAGCCTCGAGATGCCGACGGCCTCGCAAGCGGCCACGATATCGTCGAATTCTTCCTCGATTGTTTCGGCACGAGCGTGTGCGCTACAAACCTCGAGAGAACCCGTTGTGAGTGCCTGTTTCGTTCGTTCGATTCCATCGTCCGCTTCGAAAGCGTCGAAGTCTGCTTTGTACATCTCTACGCCATCGAACGAGGTTTGGCCCACGCGTGAAACGAGTTCCCAGGTCAGTTCGTCAAGGTCTTTCAACGTGAACAGCTGTATGGCGGTGCGTACCATATGCCACAGGAGACGAGCTGGGATAAAGTACTTTTGGACCAGTGACTGGGGTCATTGTCGTCACAGATCACCGATTGACTATCACGGAGCTCTCGCTCGACAATATACTGTTCTCTGATGAGTCTGGATCTAGGGCCGAGACAAACGGCGTTCGATGCAACCAATACGCTGGCATATCCTTACACGCGAAAAGCTAAGTGCCCATTATCGAAATGAAGGGCATGCGAACAGCTAACGTACTTTCGTACGCTCTCGACCCACCAACCGACGCGGTTGACGGTGATCGTGTCGCAACGAACCTGGCCCTCGTTCTCGAGTTGCTGGACGATGCGAAAAAGTACGATCCCGACTTCGTCTGTTTCCCAGAGTACATCCTCCAGTTACGATATCGCGGAGACGGACTGTCTCGGACGGAAGTAGCCGAACCCGTACCGGGCCCGGCAACTGATGCGGTCGCGGAGAAAGCGAACACCCTGGACAGCTACGTCTGGCTCCCGATGATCCAGCGTACAGGGGACCGATTGTACAACGCCGTCGTCCTGATCGGACCTGACGGTGCTATCGTTGGCGTCGCCCACAAAGCGGCACCGACTATCGGCGAAATGGACGAGGGGACCGCTCCCGGCGAACACGTAGGAGTCTGGGACACCGAGTTCGGCCGGGTTGGGGCGGCCGTTTGCTGGGATGAACGATATCCCGAACTCGGGGTCCGTTTCGCCGAAGAACGAGCGGACATCGTGTTTCATCCGACGACTGCCGGAGCGTACCAGCACTTTCTCACCTGGGCGAAGTACTACGGCTACCACCACGTTACCTGCGATAAGTACGTCGCTCGAGTTATCACTCCCACCGGCGCTCGAATCGCCGAAACGTCATCAGGGATGGGTAACCCCAAGATCACGTTTTCCGGCGGCGCGACCGCTCGAACCTCATTCGCCGCACTCAACACCGACTCTCGAACCTACGGAAGCTTTCAGAACCGGGACGCCATGGACTCGATTCGTGATGAGTACGGTGGGCGAGTGACCTTTCACGAACTTCCCGAGGTTGGGAACATCGTCATCGAATCTCTCGAACCGGGGCTATCCGTCGCTGACGTCGAAGCGGCGTTCGACCTCGAAACGATGTTCGCGTACGAAGAGCGAACCCGCGCCCGGGTGTTCGAAGAGACCGACAGCTCTCCGCTCCTCCCCTTCGAGTAAGCCCAGTCGTCTCGAGGAAAACCCGCTGTGTCGATACCAGGGCTGTCGTTGGTGCGCTCGAGAATGAGATTGATTGTTGCGTGGATGGTACGCCGTTTCGAATACGTATCAGCGTCGTCGGTATGCTCTGCCGATATAGTACGGGCCAGCGGCACACAATATCGAGTCACTCGATGGTCGCGATTCGTCGTTCGATCCGTTCTTTGAGGGTGTGGCTTTTCGTTGCCACTCCAGTGGTTTCAGCCAGTACCGGATACGTCACGTCGAGGTCTCGGTACAGGTACTCGTGGATGTCCTGTCGTTCTATCGGTCCCGAAAACGACAGCGTTTGCAACTGGCGCTGTCGTGTCTGAACGACCGCCTCACATCGACTTTCGACCGCCTCGAGGGATTCGTACAGGGAGACGAGGTCGGTAACGCGGTCCGTTTCACCGTATCTGGTTTCGATAGCAGAAAATTCGTCGTCGAGTGCGTCGAGTTCGGCCCGCTGTCGAGCCACTGCCTCTCGCTCTCTCCGGATAAACTCGAGGACGTCCTCTCGAGCGTTGTGAGCCGCCGTAATCGTTGCGAGCAAGGAGCCACGGAGTTGTGGCGTGAACACCGTATTGTGCCGGAGTGCTGCCGACAGTTCGGCGGTGAGTTCTCCCTCGAGGTGACTATCTATCGAGTTCTGGCTCTCTCCACCGGGTTCGATCACGTCCATAACGAGTTCGTGGTAGCGATCTCTGATGTGATGCAAGCCCGTCGTATGACTGGATGGTGTTGCCATCGAGTGTCCGTGGATGGCAACCGGAGTATGATGGGCTGCAACCGAAGTGCCGTGGGTAGCAACTGGTTCTGTATCGCCCGTCTGGGTGGCGACGAATTTTCTGAACCGGCGGAACGCTCGTTGTTCTTCCTGGAGCAAATTAGCCTCTTGCTCGAGGCAGGTGAGCGCGTCGTCACTGTAACGTCTCGACTGGGATGGAGTCATCGTCGTCTGTGAGATGAGTCACCGCGTAGCAAGTTAGCTTTTCTGTGCGATGTCCTAGTGTGTTCACTTCGGAGACGAGTTTCCGGTGATGGTAACTCGGGGTGATGCAGTCATCGGGATCGCCGAGAGTGTTTGGTCCTGCGCTCTAGTGTTAGCCTGAAAAGGTGGTGTTCTATAGTGGCTATTGAAACTCATTGCACACCCTATTGCAAGACGGCGTCGTGATAGGTGTCTAAATCGTTTCACTGGCTACTATAGCCACCGTATGAACGAGGCGCGGACCACCGACCGACTCACCTGGTATATCGTGGAGACTTTTTAAATCGATATCCGCGACGGTATCGGTAATCAGAGCGTCTTTCACACCCCATCAAATCCTGAAACACCGTTACCTATATTGCGATCACCGGCCGTAGATACACGGTAGTTACCCATGACAGTGCAACCGATGTGGAGGCCGAGCGTATCATGAGCGACGAACTCGCGATCATCGGCGGCCCGAAAACAGTCACCCTCGAGGACGAGCATGTGTTCTCGTGGCCAATCATCACCGAGGAGGATGAGGAGGCGGCTCTCGAGGTCCTTCGGGCGGGGACGATGTCTGACACCGGAATCACGAAGCAGTTCGAGGACGAGTTCGCCGACTGGCAGGGCTCGGCGTACACGCTCGGATTCAGTTCCGGGACGGCTTCGCTGCTGGGTGCGATGTACGGGGTCGGAGTCGGCGTGGGGGATGAAGTAATTGGTCCGAGCGTCACCTACTGGGCGGCCATACTCCCCTGTCTGTCGCTGGGCGCGACACCGGTGTTCGCAGACATCCAACCGGATTCTCTGTGTATCGATCCTGAGAGCTTCGAGGACCGCATCAGCGAACACACGAAAGCAGTCGTCGTCGTTCACAACTACGGCCATCCAGCCGACATGGACGAGATCGTCGAGATTGCGCATGCGCACGATATCGCGGTGATCGAGGATGTCTCCCACGCCCACGGTGGTTTGTACAAAGGCAGGAAACTCGGGACGATCGGGGATGTCGGTGCGATGTCCCTTATGAGCCGCAAGTCGTTCCCCGTCGGTGAAGGCGGGATTCTCGCCACTGACGACCGCGAAATCTACGAGCGAGCCGTAGCGTTCGGTCACTACACGCGCCACGGTGAGGACCTCGAGCGAGACGAACTTGCTCAGTTCGGCGGGCTTCCCTTCGGCGGCCAGAAACACCGTATGCATCAGATCAGTGCCGCGGTCGGTCGCGTCCAACTGAAACACTACGACGACCGCATGGCGGAGATTCAGGAGGCGATGGGTTACTTCTGGGAACTGCTCGACGACGTATCAGGAATCTCGATCCACCATCCAGAACACGAAGACAGCACCATGGGCGGATGGTACTCGCCGAAGGGACTGTACGACGCTGAAAAACTCGACGGGTTGTCGGTCGAGCGCTTCGCTGAGGCGGTGACGGCTGAAGGCTCTACCTGTCTTCCGGGATGTAACTACGCGTTGCACACGCACCCGCTCCTCCAGAAAGCCGACGTGTACGGGCACGGAAAACCGACCCGAATCGCGAACGCACACCGAGATGTTCGTGAATCGGAGGGGGATCTCCCGGTCGCTGAGGGGATTCAAGAGCACTGCTTTACGATTCCGTGGTTCAAGCGCTATGAACCGGAGGTTATCGAACAGCATGCCGACGCCTACAGGAAAGTGGTCGAACACCGGCATGAACTCTTGGACACCGGTGGCGAGCCTGCGGCCGCAACTCGAGTCAACGATTGACCACCTCGGGTTTCAGACGGTGCCCCCGAAACCGAACGATGGTGGGCGAATGCGCCGTTACAGCGTTACAACACACCGAGTACGATTCGCCCGTCCAGCGAGTTTCTGCAACACACTGTCTCGGGTGGTCGCGCTATACCCGACCAGAATCCCAGCAACCGACATATTTATATTTTATCTGCGTAACTCTCGAGAAGAGTCGAATACTCACGAGTAAGCTATGAAAACGCAAAATGCGGTACCTGAAACGGTCTCGAGCGAAGAGCAACTGGAAGCCCTCCTGTCGGAGCCGTATCCCGAAGACGTCGAATTCGCGCGGCAACTCGAGGGTGACGTCATCGTTCTCGGCGCGGGCGGAAAGATGGGGCCTACCCTTATCAGACGAATGCTTCGAGCAACTGAGGAGGCAAACGCCGACACGGACGTGTACGCAGTATCTCGCTACAGCGAGGACGGCCTCGAGGAGAAACTCCAGTCATGGGGTGCAAAGACGATCAAGGCGGATCTCCTGGAGGAGGGCGCACTCGATTCTCTCCCGGACTGTGAGAACGTCATCTACCTGGTCGGGATGAAGTTCGGGTCGTCGGGCCAGGAACCGTTGACCTGGGCCATCAACGCCTACCTTCCGGGACGGGTAGCCAGCCGATACAGTGACTCGCGAATCTCCGCGTTGTCGACCGGGAACGTCTATCCCCCCGTCTCCCCGGAGACCGGTGGCTGCACGGAAACTGACGACGTTGGGCCGGTCGGCGAGTACGCCCAGTCGTGTCTCGGCCGCGAGCGGGTGTTCCAGCACTTTTCGAAGGCCAACGAGACGTCGACGTGCCTGCTCCGCTTGAACTATGCTGTCGAGGCGCGCTACGGAGTCCTGCTCGATCTTGCGAAGCGAGTCTATGCTGAAGAGCCGGTTCCACTGGATATGGGCTACGTCAACGTGATCTGGCAAGGGGATGCGAACTCAATTTGTTTCCGATCACTCGAGTTGGCCGACTCGCCGGCAGATATCCTGAACCTCACGGGGCCGAAAATCCTCTCCGTTCGTGACCTGGCCGAGCGGTTCGCCGAGGAGTTCGGCTGCGAGGTGACATTCCAGGGCGAAGAAAAGGAGACGGCGCTACTCAACGACGCGAGCCGATGTACCGAACGCTTTGGGGAGCCGAAAGTTCCGATTGACGAAATCGTCGAACTCGTCGCCTCGTGGGTCGAACAAGACGGAACCACCTGGGGGAAACCCACGAAATTCCACGTTCGAGACGGCGAGTTCTGACCAGATTGACGGAGCGATCGAACACGATGGTGAACCGCACACCGAGACCACCCGTCGACCGAAACGGAGTTACCCGCCTCGATCCCCCTCCAACTGTCGATCGGGTGTGCAATGACTCGCCGTGGCTACTAAAGAGCCCGACCCTCACCGACCTCGAGAACGTCTTCGGACAGGTACCGATACGATAGGCTGCATCCGAGGCGAGCCTCGAGTTCCGTCAGTTAGCGTTCGAGTCGGTCTGCGGAAGTTGGTAGGACGAGAGAACATTCAATCTCGAAGACGAGCTATCAATCGATCGAGACGGTTCCGGCGCTTACTCGAGCAACGAAAGAATGGTTCCGCTGGCAACCCGCTCGCGTTCCTCGTCTTCCACGGGGAGGTTCTCGGTGTATTTGTAGTGAGCGTCGAAGACCAGCAGTGGCATCTTCGGTCCGGTCACGAGGCGGTCGACGCCAATGGTTTCGACGATGTTTTCGCCCTGGTACGCAAAGTGCATGAATAGGTCATCGAGAACGAATACCGTCTCGCCCGAGCGGACCTGATTGTTCATCCGAACGCCGTTCGGGTAGGACTCGGTTGTCTCGCGCTTGACCCGCTCGGCGATTGCCCACCCATTGGCGATGATGACATCCGTCTCGGGGCTCTTCCTGAGCTGGGACACGATAGCGTCGCCGTGGCTTTCTCCCCAGTGTTTCGCATTTCCTTCGAAATCGCGGAGGTTCACACGCGGATGGCGGCCGCGTTGGTCCTCGAGTGTCGCGATGAACATTACGGGGACGTCAAGGTCGACGCACTTGTCCATGAGGGCTGTGACAGCTGGATCGTGGATATCATAATCGTGATATAAAGGTAACAACCGGACACCCTGCATCCCGAACTCCTCGACGCACTCCTCGAGATCGGCTTCCCAGCCGGGGTATGTCGGGTTGATCGTCGCGAACGGAATCAGTCGGTCACGGTGACCGGATTCCTCGAGCGCCTCGTGGAGTCTTCGATTCCCGGCGTGGACGTTGCGGTACATCGCGCTCTCGAGCGAGGAGACGACCGCCTTGTCCACTCCCTTGCGGTCCATCATCGAGACAAGGTCATCGGGCGTTGCGTCGACGTCACGGAATGCCCAGTTGCCGACGTAAGCGTTCGCGTCGACGATTGTTTCTTCCCGCGGTTTCGCCCGTTCCCGGAAATGTTCAACAGACCGCTCGATTCCATCTTCGAGTTCGGCTTCCGAGAGCTTGTTCGGCGTCGAGGTGGGAATCAAGCGTTCCATATTGTAGGCGATTTCTGCCTTCTCCTCGGGGTTTAATTCCGCTCCCTCCAACTTGCCGACGCCCGGGAGGAGCCACGTGTCCGTGCCGTAGACGAGTCGGTCGACGCCGAGTCGTTCGGCCGCCATCTCGAGCACGTCGGTTTCTGTATTGCTCCCGCTGGTGTCGAGGTAGACGTTGTCGTAGCTCTCGATGGTCTTGATTCGCTTTTCCCAGAACCCGCCGGCGCCGATGTGGCCCGAAATGAGGGTTAGTTCAGGGTATCGTTCGGCGAGCGCGGCGACGTCCTCGCTGTAGGCTTCAGTTTCGTCCCATCGGTGTTTGTCGTCGGAATGCCGTTCCATTACGTGGGCGATGATCGGGACGTCCATTTCGATGGCCGCCTCCACCAGCGGGAAGAATTCCGGATCCGCGATGTTGACCGGCGTTCCTATGAAGTGGTGTTTGAGGCCAATCAGGCCGTCTTCTTGCACGGCCCGCTTAAATTCCTCGACGGCTTCCTCACCGAGTCGCGGGTCGACCCGCGCCCAGCCATAGAAGATGTCCGGATGTTCCGCCTGGAATTTTGCGACGGTGCGATTCGCCTCGTAACACGCCTCGATAGTCTGCCCAACCTCTCCGATCAGACAGATACGGTCGACGCCCTGTTTAGCCATCTCTCCTCGAACCTGGTCTGCTCTATCGGCCCGCTTGTCAGGGGTGGTCGTGTCTTCGGTCCACAGGTGAAAGTGACTGTCTATCATCCCTACTCTCGGAAAGCAGCAGTCACGTAAAGGTATTCCGCACTTCTTCGTTTCTTCCGCCTTAATCATCGTATGCGGTCGGCTTCACCTGCGACACTCACTCGAGCGCCCCCTCATCGGTGAAGCGGTGACTGACTGTCGAATCCCGTCCTAACTGCTCGATTGACAGTCATCCGGGTCTCCGAGATCGTCCGGTCCGGTGCCGGTCGGGGATAGCTCGCCGTTTTCGACGAATCCCTCCGGTCGCCCCGAAAGGCGCTCGACCATCGTCTCTCGACCGCGCTCGAGGTCCGCTTCGTAGGCGCCGTCGTTCGTCAGGTCGCGTTCTTCTCCGGGGTCCTCCTCGAGGTCGAACAGGAGTTCGCTGCCAGTAACGGGATTCCAGACGTACTTGAACCGCCCGTCGATTAGATACTGCGTGCCATTCTCCGGATCGTAGCTCCCGGCGGCGTGCTCACCGTGATACCATTCGCGCCAGTCTTCGCGGCCGGGGTCGTCAACCAACTCGAGCAGGTTTCCTCCCTCGACGGTCTCCGGAACGTCGACACCGGCGACGTCGAGTAACGTCGGCATCACGTCTTCGAGGCCTACCGGTCGGCCGATGAGCTGTTTTCGCGGCAGTTCCATCGAATCGGGGAAGCGCATCAGGAGGGGTACACGGGCGGACCCTTCGTACGCGTAGGTCTTGCGCCACATGTGGTGGTCACCGAGCATCTCGCCGTGGTCTGAGAGGAAGATGATGAAGGTGTTATCGAGTTCGCCCATCATCATCAATTTATCCAATACCCGTTTTATTTGGTGGTCTATGTGGGTGATGAGGCCGTAGTAGGCTGCCCTCGCACGATGGACGATGGTCGGTGGGAGATCGGCGACCCAGGCATCGATTGCGGGATAGTCCGGTATTTTGTCGCCGTGTTCGTCGTCGACCCAGTCGCCCATGTACGGGTCAGGCGTTTCACGGTCGACGTACATATCCCAGTACACCTGTGGCGGGTCGAACGGCGTGTGCGGACGAACGTACGAGAGGTTGAGGAAGAACGGCCGCGTGTCGTCCCGTTGATCGAGGAACTCGAGGGCCCGCCAGGTGGTCCAGTTCGTGGGGTGGTGGTGTTCCTCGAGGTGCCACGGGCGTGGATCCCAGGCGTTTCGTCCGAGACCGTGGGACAGTTCATCGTACAGGCCGTCGCTCTCTTGCTCGAGCCAGCGCGTGTAATCGTCGTCAGGATGGGAAAACAGCGCCTCGTGTTGTTCCATGTCCTCGAAGCCGACGTGGTTGCGGATCGGAATCGAGTGAATCTTTCCGGTGAGTTTCGTCTGATAGCCCGCGTCTCGTAGCTCCTGGGGAAGCACGTGTTCGAACTCCCACGGCGTGGTAACCCAACCGGGGGCACCGTTGGTGAACGGTGTCTGTCCGGTGAGCAGTGACCGACGCGCAGGAATACACGAGGGGGAGGGGGTATATGCCCGAGTGAACATGGCCCCGTTCTGGATCAGGTTGTCGATATTGGGTGTGTGGACCAGCGGCCGGCCGTCCGAATCGCGCGGTGAATCGGGGTCTGCACCGATACAATCGCCGCGGTGCTGGTCGGTCATGATAAACAGGATGTTCGGTCGATTCGCCATACCTATGCCACTAACCCGGAGCATATAATTCTACGTACCGGCGGAGTGCCAGCGGTGAGTCGCGATGGAGCCTACGGAGGTTGCCGTCAATCAGTCGCGTGTGGCGAGTATATTGTCTGCAACACGTTGTGTGACGGTTGCGCTACCATCGGTCAGTGACGATAGCAGACTCTATTAGCAGTTGTCTCGATGACAAATACCTGGTTGGATATTTAAAAACTGCACATATGAAGCTATTTGTTGTCAACATAATTCAAATAGAGTTATTTACCGAATCTTCTATGTGGTAGGTGCTGACAGGCATGCCAGTAGACAACACTTCACGAAGCACGGTCTCGAGTGGTACAGACGGACAGATATCCCATGATGCGAGCCAGTCTATCGATCGTCGAACCTGCCTTCGATTGGCAGGTGCCGGACTCATAGCGGGTCTCGCAACCGGAGTTTCGGGCGTTAGTGCTACCGAAGACGAATACGACGTCGTGCTCGACGTCGTCGAAGACCTCGGTGCGGACAACACCGGGACGGAACCGATTAACGATATCCTGACAATCGTTGACGAACACGATTCGCTACGACTACTGTTCCCCGAAGGAGAGTATCTCCTCGAGAACGGACCAGGTGGTGATGGGTTCGCTCGTTGGGATTTCGGCGATGGTGACGAAGTCGGACGGGTCGGAAAACTGGCCCTCGAGGGACGAGGAGACGTTACCCTTACCCCGCCTGATGGCGGACGACACAATATTCTCACAATCTGGGGCCGAGAGGTATCCATCGAGAACTTCCGCATCGACCAGACGGCTCACGACACTTCGACTGGAATCACGGCGGTTGCTGAAGAAAACCTGTCACTGCGAAACCTCCACTTCGATGGCAAGGTGACGGGCGATTACGTCGAAATTGCACACCCCAGTGACCCAGCATACGATCCTGGTGCTGTTTTACCCGACCCATTTTGTGTCATCCCTGGTGTTCTCAACGAGGATGGAACAGGTGTCGTCGAGAACGTTCGGGCACCCGACGGGGTCGAATCACACAGTAGAAAGGGGGCTGCGTGGGTCAATCTCCTCCACGCGGGGGACCTGCTGTTCGATAACTGTGAGTTCTCGAACTTTTCGGACAACGCCATCTACGCCTCGGCGCCTGGGACGGGTGGAGCAATCCACGGCGACGGCCGCGTCCGCGTCGAAAACTGCCATTTCGAAAACAATAACGTCACCGCAATTCGGCTTGGAACCCCAGGTAGCTACGCGAAAAACTGCACCGTCATCACTGAGGCTGGCGAAATACCAGCAACGCCGTGGGGCGCGATCACGAGTCGAGCAGGCTGGGTCTGGTACGGCTTCGACGGCACCTACGAAAACATCGACGTCGTCCACGACCACCCCAACGGAGAGGGTATCCTCGAGCATCCGAGCAATGACGGCTCGCTCGAGGTCGTCAACAGCAGATTCGAACTCAATCGTGACGGTCGACACGCCGTCCGATACCTCCAGGGTGGCGACACACTCAGGCTCAACAACGTCCGTGTCTCCGGCGAGGCAGGGGTCGGCTCTGCACTGAACCTCGGAAACTGTGACGTCACTATAAACAACTTTTGTCTCACCCAGTCGGGTGCTGATCGAAACGGGATTAGCCTCCAGAACGCCAGCGGCAAAGTGAACAACCCGTCCATCGACGTCTCCGGCGAAGCGATCGTCATGGACGAAGAGAGCACCGTGACGGTACGAAACCTCTCCAAACGGAGGCGCTGTCGATAGAATACCAGTGGATCTCTGACTGACAAACTCGCTTATCGTGATTGTGTCCCCGAGCAGCTGTCCAATGTGTTCGAGGAGGGGCGCAATAACGGTCGAAACGGCAACTCGAGTCGAGCGCTGTACCGGGAAACCCGTCCTCGAAACTCGAGCCACGATCGTCAGAAGTGATCGAAAGCCATTGGACATCCTCCCGACAGATGAGTCGCGATAGGTGGTGGAATGTTTAATTGCTACTATCGACCGCGGAGAGCGCCTCGCGGGCTTCTGGGCACCACCAGCATCCTGGCTCGTCACACAGCAAGAAGCCAGGATCGGAGTCGAGAACGTCCAGTGCAACTTCGAGAAGCGCTGCACCCTCCCCTACCTGTGCCGGTGCCTGGCCGACACGACCACGGGTGAGAATGCCCGCCTCGTCCGCGACTGCCTCGAGCACCGGGAACCCCTTTCCACAACCGACCTTCGACGCGTGAACGGTTCCGATGTCTCCGCTCTCTTTTCGAACAAGTACTTCGTTCGTCCCGGTCTTGTACGGCAATTCTGCGAGCGCCTCCGCGACGTGGAGGGTCGAATTCCGTTCGTGACCGATACCGAGCAGGAGTACCTTTCCACCCCGCTGAGCGAGTCGATGGAGCGGACTGTCTCGACCCAGCGATTGATCGAGTTCGTGACCAGCCGTGAGCGCTTCGGCTGCCGGACCGAGAGCGGCAACCGAGTGCGTGGGGTGGTCGCTCCGGATAGAATTCGGTCGAGTCCGAAGCGTTTCGGTAACGGCACCGGTTTGGGATGGGGTTCCCTCGCGGTCGAAGGGCTCCTCGCGAACGACGAACGGAGTGAATGTCGGCACGACGACAGTACCTTCGACGCCAACCACCGTTTTCAAAGCGTCGACGACGGTGTCGGCACCGCCATCGACCCAACCGAGACTCGAGAGCGAACTGTGGACGACGAGTTCGTCGCCAGACTGGAGACCCAGGGCTCGCAGGTCCGCCACGAGGTCATCACCGGTGACTGTCGACTCCGCTGGTATAGTCTCGTCGTCGGTCATTTCACTCTCTCGTGGTTACGTCAGTTCCACGGTGACGCGACCGTCGAAGTTGAGCAACACGTCCTGTGTCGTATCCCCGAAAACCACCTTTCCGGTTGGTGACCGCTTACGTCCACTGATGAACACGTGGTCACAGTCGTACTCGGAGGCCGTTTCGAGTATCGCCTCCGCACGGTCCTCGTCGGAGACGGTCACCACCGATCGGTGGGAGACCTCCAGATCGTCGAAAACCTCTTCCACGAGCGAATCAGCTGCCCTGGCGGCCGATTTTCGAACGGTATCTTCGCTGTACTCTGTGTGTTCGACGTTGGCAATTGCCTCGAGCGTTTCCAGGTCGGATTCGACGTCTTCGGTCGATAACAGTGCCAACAATAGTAGTTCGGCATCGACGCCTGCAGCTAACTCGCCCGCCTCGCGCAGCAGGGCGCTTTCGGAATCTCCATCGTCAAGGACGATCAGTGCTCGTTCCATACCGATCCGTTTCGGGTCGTATCTTATAAACGTTCAGTTACTCGTTGTGCAGCGATCTCTAAAGTGAATTTCTGCGTGGCAGTTTCGGGAAATTTTGGCGATCCTTCCAGGCTGTGGATTACGCAACAACCTGTTCGATGATCGCTTCCCAGACGTCGGGCAAGCGCACCCACTCGAGGAACTCGAGCGGTGCCCAGTGTGGGGCACAGTCGGTTGCAAAGGCGAACGCCTGGCCGTTGCCGTGTTCGCCGACGACGAGGAGCGGGTCGTTTCCGACGGCGGCCCAGACATCGGCTTCCGACTTCGCTTCGAGTCGGTTGTACCCGAGTATCGAAGGCCATTCATCTGGAATGGACGTCGGGCCACCCGTTCGCAACGGTGCAATCCCTCCTGGGACCTCGATTCGATCGTCGTGGGAAGAAATGTGGACGGGAAGAACGTCCGCCAGCGCGGTATGGGCGTAGCGTGCCTGTCCGCCCACCCCAGCGAAGCTCATGTAGCCGCCGATCATACCGACTGCGCCCCCGTCGTGAACGTACGACTCGAGCAGCCGACACCGGTCCACATCGGTTTCGCCAGCAGCGACGCGTGGGGTGATCTGGAGCGTGTCTGCCCCGATGTCACTGAGTATAACGAGGTCGTACACGTCGAGGGCCTCTCGAGAGCGGGGAAATTCCGTTTCGGCGACGTGACACGGTTGAAAATCGACAGTGGCTCCTGCAGCCTCGAGTGCGGCGATCAGATGGTCGCCTGCTTCCTCGTAGGTCGAATCGGTGAGGACGTTCCGACCTTTGATCTCGAACGAAAGTGTCTGCCAGGACTCCCCAGCGAGCAACACCCGCGGACCGTCACCGTCGTCCGTTTCACGGTTCTCTGAAGCCATACTACGGACGCAGTACCGCTTTCACGACCCCGTCGCGACGTTCGCGAACGGTGTCCAGTGCTTCCTCATAGTCCTCGAGGGGGAACTCGTGGGTGACGACGCCCTCGGTCGTCAGGTCGCCGCGTCGGAAGAGTTCTATCACCTCTTCGACAGCGTGAGACGACGTCACGCCGCCGACTATCTCGAGTTCCTTCGCGACGATGTGGTCGGGGTCGATCTCTTTGTTCTCGCCGAACACGCCTGTTAGCACGATTTTCCCCTGCTTGGCCGCGCTCTGGAGACACGTTTCCAGCACGTCGCCCGCACCCGCGGCTTCGACGCAGACGTCGACGCCACGACCGTCGGTAAAGTCCATAATCGCTTCGACGGGATCTTCCTCGTAGACGTTGACCGTTCGTGTCGCGCCGAGTGCTTCACCAGCCTCGAGACGTTCGTCTCGCGTCCCAGTCAGGATGATGTCTTTGACACCCTGGGCGCGGAGCAGTTGGACGCCGTAGAGCCCGAGCGACCCGGGTCCGAGAACCGCTGCTGTATCGGTAAATGACGTTTGAATGCGCTGCATTGCGTGCAGCGTACAGCCAGCCGAATCGATCTGACTGGCCTGTACGTCGGAGACGTCGTCAGGGAGTGGTGTGAGCGTGTACGCAGGCCAGGCGGCGTACTTTCGGTAGCCGCCGTCGACGGTAAACCCGATCTCCTGTAAGTCGTCACACTGGTAGTATCGGCCGTCTCGACAGGCGCCACAGGTCCCACAATAAATGAAGCCGTGGAGTGCGACGCGTTGGCCGACCTCGAGGTCTTCGACGCCTTCACCGAGTTCGACGACTTCGCCGGCTACCTCGTGACCGAGAACGACCGGAAGGTCCATCCACGGCGGCCCCTCGCCGCCGATGAGACCGATATCGCTGCCACAGATGCCTATCGCCGTCACCCGGACCAGTGCTTCACCGGGTGCCGGTTCCGGGATTTCTTGTTCTTCGGTCCATACCGAGCCCGTGCCGTCCGTGATGATCGCTTGCTGGGGGCCCTCATCGCGGTCGGCTGTAACGTCGGTACTCATCGCGTCGCGATCACCTCTATCTCGACGCCGATGTCGATAGGGAGCGCCGCCACTTCGACCGCGCTACGGGCCGGAAACGGCTCGCTCATGTACTCCGCGTACACCTCGTTGATAGCAGCGTAGTTCGCCATGTCGGTCACGAACACGGTTGTTTTGACGATATCTTCGAGTGAACTATCGGCGGCCTCGAGGACGGCTTCGACGTTCTCGATCGTTCTGGCCGTCTGTTCTTTGATGTCTTGGCTAACGATGTCACCGGTTTGAGGGTCTACGGGACCCTGCCCGGAGACGAATATTCGGTCGCCGTCGATCATTCCCTGCGAGTACGGTCCGATCGCTGCTGGGGCATTGTCGGTGTGAATCTCTTCCATGGTGTTGTGTACGAAGTGTGTTTGACGTCCCTACGCATATGCTTTACCGTCGGTCCGTCACTGGAAGTGTTCGTCGGAGTGAACCCTATAGTAGCCAGTGAAAGTCATTGCACACCCTCTCGCAAGCTGGCGTCGCGGTCGGTGTGTAAATCGTTTCACTGGCTACTATAGAAATTACCTCGAGCGTTAGCTGGCCGAGTCGAGGGAGAAACGTTATGTTCCGGTCGGACGCACCATGGTGTATGCACGTCCTTGCCGTCGTTGCCCACCCCGACGATGCCGAAATTTTCTGTGGCGGAACGCTTGCCAAACACGCTGCACGCGGAGACGACGTTACTATCGCGTACATGACTCGAGGCGAGTTCGGCGGTTTCGACACGACACAAGACGAACTCGCGGCGACACGCGAGGAGGAAGCCCGCAATGCAGCAGCAGTGCTCGGTGCCGAGGTCACGTTCCTCGATTTCGAGGACGGACGTGTCGTCTACACCCTCGAGAACCGTCTCAAACTCGTCGATTGTATCCGCGAACAGGCACCCGACATCATCCTCACCCACTTCGCCGACGACATGCACCCGGACCATCGTGCAACCTCGCGACTGGTGACTGATGCGTACTATATGGTTTCGCTGCCGCTGCTCGAGCGCGAGCACCCACCGTGTGACCCGACGAACGTGTACTACTTCGGCAAACCGACATCGTCGTTCGAACCGACGGTCATCGTCGACGTCACCGATCACGAAGAAACGAAAGAACAGGCCGCCCTGGAACACGAATCGCAGGTCGCCTGGCTCGAGGAACACGGGGGTATCGACGCCGAGTTTACGGATTTCGTCGAGAGCATGCGAGCAACCGCACACGCCGTCGGCAGACAGGCCGGTGCCACGTACGCTGAAGGGTTTACCAGCCTGCACGATTCCTCGGTCGAGTATCTCGAGTGACGCCGCCCGAGAGAAACTCACCGCGGTTTTCAAGACCTGTTCCGCGGTGGGCCGGAAACCCTTCGAGATCGATTGCAGGTTTCCGTACCACTGTAATGGTCATTCACCCGAACGTTTATCATTACTGAGAGAATCTAGCGGCTCACCAGGACATATGACACGCCGTATACGAATCTGCGTTGTACTTGTCGCCGTCGTCCTTTTGAGTGGCTGTGGCGGACTTGTCGGGTCGGGAGACGACACTGACAGGGATCCCTACGGTGTCGATGGTCCAACGCCGGTAGAGACTGAAAACGGTTTACAGGGGATAACTGAGGAGACGGTAACGGACCGGTACGAGGTTCGGCAGGCGTACGTTGACTTCCTCGCAAATTACTCGTACACGCTCGAGCACACGCGAACGGAAATGCATCCGAACGGAACTACCGACAGAGAGCATTCGTTTACCGCGACCGTTGACGGAGACGGTACCGCGCACGCACACACCGACGGAATGGATGTGTGGGCAAACGAGACCACAATATATACTCGGATTGGTGGACCGGCTGACGAGAACTCGACGTATGAGCCCCAGTACTACAGTCAGCAACGGACGAAATACCATTTTACGGAACATCGAGTGCTGGAGCAGGGACTCACGGAGATGGAAAACATCACCGTCACGGCCACAACCGATGATGGCGTAACCCGGTACGTCCTCGAGTCAAACGAAACGCCACAGTACGGGTACGAAAACGGCTCGCTACGGATGGTCATTACCGAGCACGGCTACCTGGAATCCTATCGGTTCGAATACGAAACGGTAGACGGAACGACGGTCACCAGCGAATTATCGGTCGTTCTCGTTGACGACCCAGGGCTCCCGGATGACCCGCCAGCGTGGGTCGAGTCGGCGAGGGAATCGCTCGAGCATCGGACGACGATGTCACGCATCGGCTTCGATGCCAACCCGTTGTCCGCTCCTCGATAGACGGCCGCGAGTATCCCTCCTGAACGGTTCCGTGCTGATCGAATCCGTCGTGCTGATCGAATCCGTTCGTGCACGTCGATGCGGCGCCTTTCTCACAGATGGAAGTACGAATCTATATGTGTCTCCCACGGAATCGGGAACATACTTCGATGGAAACGGAAAAAGCGGATAGTACAACCGACGTGACAGTCGGTTCGCTACAGTCGATCTCGAGAGGTGCCTCGCTCTTTATTATCGGGAAAATCGTCCTCGACATGCTCGAATTACTGCTCAATTTTATTCTGACTCGAGCGCTCGGGACGAGTCTGTACGGTGTGTATGCCTACGCACAGACGCTCGTCGTCATCGCGCTCGTCTTTACGAACCTGGGTTCGACGGCGGCGTTGCTCAAGTTCGTCCCGCAGTACGAAAACGACAAGCCGAAACAGCGGTTCATGGTTGGGCTGGCGTACCTGACCTCGTTCGTCGCGAGCGTCACGATTGCAGCGCTGTTGTTTCTCTTTGCCCCGGTCGTCACCCGATATACACTGGGCGATCCGTTGCTTACTGATGTACTCAGACTGTTCGCCATTTTGCTCGTGTTCGACACGATGGCGGCCGTCGTCACCGGGACGTTTCGCAGCCTCGAGCGTCTGGAGTACTCGGTCTTCGTCAACCAGTTCGTGAAACCAGTGGTACGGCTTCTCGCCGTGGGGTTCGCGCTGGCGCTCGGACTTTCGTTTTACGGCCTGATGGCATCGCTCGTATTTGCGAGCGTCATCGTGGTTGCCGTCGCCGTCTACTTTTTTCTCACTCGATTCGCTCTCACACCGTCGGTGCGCCGTTCGAAAACCGACACGGGTGACGTCTTCGAGTATTACAATCTCTCGGTGCCGCTCGTTTTGAAAGACGCCGGTGGCATCCTTCGAAGTCGTGTAGACGTGTTGATGGTCGGTTTTTTCCTCTCTTCGACGGCCGTGGGCATCTACAACGTGACGCTCTTGCTTGCAGCGCTGTTGGCCCTCCCACTCGCCGGCGTGAATCAGTTATTTCCGCCCGTTGCCTCGCGTCTTTACTCGAAGGGTGACCGCGAGAATCTGAACACCATCTTTAGCGTGGTCACCCGCTGGGCGTTTACCGTATCGCTGTATCTCGCGCTGGTCGCGGTCCTCTACAGCAGGGAGATGTTGGGTCTTTTCGGTGAAGAGTTCACTGCAGGGGCGGCGGTGTTGGCCTTCTTCGTCGTCAGCCAGATACTCAACAATGCAGTTGGTCCCAGTGGCTACCTGTTGATGATCTCAGACCACCAGTACGTTCTGCTGGTGAACCAGTGGGTATTCGGCGTGTTGAACGTCGCGCTCAACTACTACTTTATCCTCGAGTTCGGCCTGGTTGGTGCCGCGTTTGCCACAGCGACAGTTAGTGCACTCAATAACATCGCCCGTCTGGTGGAAATCTGGTACCTCGAGGGGTTGTTCCCGTACACTCGAGCGTATCTCAAACCAATCTTTGCCGGCATTGGAACGGCCGCGGCGATGTACGGGGTTGGCTTCTATCTCTCCGGGACCGCGGTCGTTCTCCTGGGCGGCGTGATCGGCTTGGCAACCTACGTCGCGTTGCTCTACGTCCTCGGTGTGGAGCAGGAAGACCGGGCGTTTTTGGCGGCTTCGACACCATTAGTATCGGCTAAATAGTAATTAACTATTACTATACTACCAATTTCGGCGACGCGGTGGCCGACACGTTCGACTCGTGGCTTGCCGTTGCCAGCGCAATCTCTCAACGCTGGGCGTTGAACGTGGGCCACCGGACGAACCGCGCGGTCGGCACAGTTTTTACCCCGTCGGTCGATGTGTGACGTATGGTCAACATTGGCATCGTGGGTAGTGGTTTCATGGCCGAGACCCACGCCAACGCGTACCACAGCATCGACGGGGCGAACATCGTCGCGGTTGCCTCTCCGAGCACCGCAGACGAGTTTATCGAGCAACACCAACTCGAGGCCGACTCCTTTTCGACGGTCGACGATCTGATCGAAGAGGTCACGGTCGACGTGATCGACGTCTGTTCACCAACACCCACCCATCGACCCGTGGTAGAAACGGCTGCTGGGGCTGGTATTGACGTGTTTTGTGAAAAGCCGGTCGCTGGGACGCTCGAGGACGCACGGGCTATCGCCGACGCGGCTTCGGATGCGGACATAGCAGTGATGGTGGGACACGTGCTTCGATTCTTCCCGCAGTACGCACAGGCCCGCGGCGTCGTCGAAGACGGCGGTATCGGGGACCTTGGCGTCGCACGAGCCCGTCGACTCTCGGCGTTCCCCGATTGGGGCCATGGTAACTGGTACGCCGACCGGGACCGCAGCGGTGGGGTCTTGCTCGACCTCGCGATTCACGACCTCGATTTTCTCCGCTGGGTCGGTGGCGAGGTTGAACACGTGTTCGCCCGCCGTACGCGCTGGGACGAGGGCGAGCACGGGCACGTCACCCTTCGATTCGCCGACGGAGGTGTCGGATACGTCGAGGCCTCCTGGGGACTGCCAGCAGGACAGGAACTCACCCACTCGTTCGAACTCGCCGGCGACGACGGCTTGCTGGAGTTCGACGGTGAGCAACCGACAACGATGACGTTGACAGAGCAGGAAACGACCAGTTCAAGCCCACTCTCGGCCGGCGGATATCAGCGTGAACTCGAGGCCTTCGTCGAAAGCATCGAGGCAGGAACGGAACCACCAGTCACCGTCGAAGACGGAATCGAGACGCTTCGACTCTCGGTGGCGGCAAACCGCTCGGCTGAAGAGGGACGTCCAGTCGCGCTCGAGGAGGTGAAAGCATGACCGCAAAAGAGAGTGGGAACGTAGCGAACGCAGGATCAGATACCGTACGAATCGGTCTGCTGTCCACCGCCCACCTCCACGCCGGTGCGTATGCTGGTCAGTTAGCTGCTCTCGAGGGTGCCACGCTGGTTGGCGTCACAGACGAGGACGACACACGTGGCCGCGAGTTCGCTGCGAACCACGACGTTGACTTCCTCGACGCCGATTCGTTGCTCGAGCGGGCCGACGGCGTCATCATCTGCTCGACGAACGTCGACCACCACGGGTGGGCAACACGAGCCGCCGAAGCCGGCGTGCACGTCCTCTCGGAGAAACCACTCGCTTCCGACCCGGATGTGGCTCGAGAGATCGTCGATACCTGTACGGAAGCCGGGATACACCTTGGCGTCGCCATGCCACTGCGATTCAGCCTTCCGGTACTCGAAGCGAAAGACGCCCTCGAGAACGGAACCGTCGGTAACTTGCAGATGATCAGTGGGACGAACCGTGGGAAGATGCCGGGTAGCTGGTTCGTCGACCCCGATGCTTCCGGCGGCGGTGCAGTGATGGACCACACGGTTCATATCGTCGACCTGGTCCACTGGCTCACGGGCGAGCGCGTCTCCGAAGTCTACGCCGAAGTCGGGACGCGTTTTCACGACATTCCAGTTGACGACGTCAATCTCCTCTCGATGACGCTTACCGATGGCACCCAGTTTTCGCTGGATGGCTCCTGGAGCCGTCCGGACAGTTGGGACTTCTGGGGCGATGCGACCGTCAGCCTCGTTGGCACGGATGCAACCATCGACGTCGACTGCTTCGCTCAAAAGACCAAATTCACCGAGGGCGGTGAAGACGGTTCCGGCGTTCAGTCACTGTACTGGGGGGACGACCCCAACGGTGGACTTGTCGCGGATTTCGTCGAGGCCGTTCGGAACGACCGACAGCCGAAAATCACCGGCTCAGAGGGAGTGGATGCGGTCGCCGTCGTCGAGGCTGCCTACGAGTCAGCCGAACGCGGAGAACCCGTTACAGTCTCGTACTGAATTCGAACCACTCGGTGCGGTTTTCGTCGGTATCACGGTCTGCGTCCGATTCCTTCAACAGAGTGGTATAGTAGCCAGTGTACGTCATTGCACACCCTCTCGCAAGCGGGCGTCGCGGTCGGTGTGTAAACCGTTTCACTGTCTAGAATAGGGTGTCTACCACTCGAGGACGACGCCCATCGCTTTCGAACGGTCCTCGAGCAGTTCGTCGTACAGCCGTGGTGCTTCCTCGTAGGGTTCGGTGTGACTGACGAGCGATTCGACCTCGAGCGTGCCGTCGTTCACGAGGTCGAAGTAAATCTCCGCGTGTCGGTGCTGGGTCCAGGGAGTATCTGGCGTTGCGACGGACGGGTGTGAAGAGTTGTGTGCGCCGATGATGGTGTAACTCGGCAGGTTACAGTAATCGTGGAAGTCCATCGGCGTTTCGCCGCGTGGGCTGCTCAGGACGACGAAACGCCCCTGATCCCGCAGCACGTCGAACTCATTGATGATGACGTCCGGATTGCCCGTGAGTTCGAAAACGACGTCTGCCAGGCTGCCGCCGTTTGCGTTTCGAACGATTTCTTCGGCGTCCTCCTCGAGCGGGTTGACGCCGACGATACCGGGTTCATCGGGCAGGTACTCGAGTCTCGAATCGGCGACGTCGACGCCGATAACGGGGCGCGCACCGGCTGCATGACAGAGTCGCACGGCTAGCTGGCCGAGCAACCCGAGTCCGTACACGACGGCCGACTCGCCCCACGTGAGCTCACTTCGACGGATACCGTTGCTCACGATTTCGGCGATCGTAAAGAAGACTGCCTCGTCGTCGGTTACGCCATCGGGAATCGGTCGGCAGGCACTCGCGCCGGTACAGACGTAGCGTGCGTGGGAACCATACGTCGCAACGCGTTGTCCTTCCGTGACGGTTTCGACGTCATCGCCGACTTCGACGACGGTTCCGATATTGTTGTATCCGGGTGTGAACGGATACTCGATGTGCTGATCCCAGTCCGATCCAGGCGGCACGTCTCCAGAGAGAATCGTCAGTTCGGTTCCGGTACTCACGAGCGTCCGGTCCGAACGGATGAGTACCTGTTCGGGACCCGGGTCGGGAACGGGTCGGTCTTCGATCGTTGACGTCTCGACGTCGGTGAATACGGCAGTTGGATTGCTTGTCATGATGTCTGATAGTGGTTTGTGGGGGATTGGTTGGATGGTTTCGTTGTTCCAGATCCACATGGGCCTGGAACTACTCGAGTCGGATTAGTTCACGCGCTGTACTTCGTAGCCGGTTTCGGCGATAGCGTCGCGGATATGCATCTCGTGGCCGCGGCCACTCGTCTCGACGAGAAACTCGAGAAACGCTTCGCCAACGTCGAGTCGGTCGTCGGACCGAACGTGATCGACGGTTCGAATGTTGGCACTTTGGGCGGCGATGACGTTTGCCAGTTCTCCCATGACGCCGGGTTCGTCCTGGATACGGACCTCGAGACGGATGTGTTGGCTGCGAGACGTGAGTTCGTACGTCATCAGGGTGTCGAGCATCGTCATGTCGAGGTTCCCACCTGAGAGGAGGGCCACGACGGTTTCATCGTCGACGTCGACGTGGCCACCCAGAATCGCTGCGACCGGGGCAGCACCTGCTCCCTCAACGAGTTGTTTCGCTCGCTCGAGTAAGACGAGGATGCCGTGTGCCAGTTCTTCGTCGGTAACAGTGACGACCTCGTCGACGTGCGCCTCGATCAGGTCGAATGTAAGATTCGAGATACCGCCCGTAGCAATTCCATCGGCGATGGTCGACCCGTCGGTCGACTGTGGACGCCCCTTCTGGAGACTATCAGGGACGGTTGCCATGGATTCGGCTTGCACGCCAACCAGCCGAACGTCGGGGTTAGATTCGGCGACTGCGGCCCCGATGCCACCGATCAATCCGCCACCGCCAATCGGGGCGATGATGGTATCAACGTCGGGAACGTCCTCGAGGATTTCGAACCCGAGGGTTCCCTGCCCAGCGACGATGTCGGGGTCGTCGAAGGCGTGTACGAACTCAGACCCCGCTCGTTCCGAAAGCTCGCGTGCGTGAGCCACTGCTGCTGGAAAGTCGATACCTTCGAGGACTACTTCCGCCCCGTACCCTCGAGTAGCATCGACTTTCGCCTGTGGTGCGTTCTTTGGCATCACGATAGTTGCCGGCAGCCCGGTCTTCTGGGCGGCCAGTGCGACGCCCTGGGCGTGATTGCCCGCACTTGCAGCCACGACGCGTTCGACCTCGTCACGATCACGCAGTCGCTGTAGCTTGTTGTACGCGCCGCGGGTTTTGAACGAACCGGTCCGCTGTAAATGCTCCATCTTGAGTCGGACATCGCCGCCAACGAGACGGCTTATCGACCGACTGTTATCGATCGGCGTCCGCTGCACGATAGACCTGTCGTCGAGCCGTTTTCTGGCCTTCCGAACGTCCGTTGCGGTCACCAGTGGACCCTCATCGTCCCGTCCGGATGATGGTGACTCCGTCATGTAATCACCGATGCGTGAGGTTGGTTTCGGGTGGTTCGGTTGATGCGACGCGCATGTTTGTTCTCCACATGCACATGGTAAAACTGTTTTGTTCCCACCGATGTAAAACTCCAAATACCCCTGCCCGAACAACGCAGATGGAAGTTCATTGACGTTCGGGCGTAATGACTATATGCTATGTGACCGTTTGGTCACCGAGCAAGAGTATGGTACGAACCGCAATTCAGTTACAGACGCTGGAATCTCTCCCGGAGGGTCTCCAGGACACGATCGCTCGAGTCGGCGAGACTGCACTCGACGGTGTCGAATTTGCCGGAATAGAAGGCGCCACACCGGTCGAAATCGCCGACGCGCTCGATGACGCCGACCTCGAGCCGATCGGCGCGCACGTCCAACTCGACGCCCTCGAGCAGAAGTACGACGATATCATTGCGGCCTACGAGACCATCGGTTGTCGACGTCTGATCGAATCTGGGCGGCACGTCGAGTCGTTTACATCGGTCGAAGCGGTCGAAGCGTTTGTCGATCGGCTCGAAACAGTTGCCAATCGGTTGCAATCGGACGGGTTCGAACTCCTGTATCACAACGATATGATCGAATTCGATACGCTCGAAAACGAGGTCGCATTCAACGTGTTCACTGCCTCGCTGGATCAGTCGATTTCGCTCGAAATCGATACCGGCCTCGCGCAGTATGCTGGCGTCGATCCGCTTTCACTCCTCTCACAGCACGCTGGTCGAGTACCGCTCGTCCACCTCACCGATTCGGTTCCCGGTGGTGCCGCGACGCTCAACGTCGAACTTGGAGCTGGTGAGCTCGACGTGAACGGATGTGTAGAAACGGCCAGAAACTCGGACGTCGAATGGATCGTGTACGAACACAGCATGACGAGTGACCCGATTGACTCGCTCACTCACGCTGAAACGAGGCTGTCGTACCTCTGTCACGGTGCCGATGGAACTGGGCTGGCGCAGTCGGTGTCGACCACAGATTAGCTGTGAACGGTTGTCTAGGAGGATATGTGGCTCCCACAGCTCCAGGGTAAACCGACCCGGAACTGCTATCGCTCCGGTGCAACGAGACCCAGTGCTTTCTCCCGGAACTCGACGATCGCTTCCGGTGCGAGTTTCATCGTTCGAACCTCGTAGCCGATATTTTCGAGATCGGCGAGCGTCGGCAGGTAGCCGACGTAATCGTTGACGTATCCGGCCGGTATCAACGTCGTTACGTCAGCACGATCTTGTAACTCGAGGCCGTGGCGGACGAGCACCTCCCCAGGCATTCCAAGGATTCCGAGGTCACCGATCGTGACGTAGGGAAGCCGATTCGGGAGACAGGTGGCGTCCCATTCTGCGATAGCCAGCAACTCCTCGGCGTAGCGTTTGTCCCAGTTGACCTTCGCGTAGCCTGTTTCATCACCGTCGGCTTCGAGACGCTGGAGGGTTGATTCGAGGGATTCGATTCGCTTCTGGAGCACATCGACAGGAGGTGTTGCTTTGACCGGGAACGTAACGGTTGCCGAATCGATTCGAATCGGTGACCGCTCTATCTGCTGAGTGGGTCCTGATTCGGCATCCGCAAGTGCGCGAAGCGCAGCGTCACCAACCTGTGACCCAACGTGCTCCATGTACTCGTATACTTCAGCACCAGACCGAGATGTGCCCGCGTCTCGAGGATTGATATCGCCCGCTGCACCGTTGAGGTAGAGTACCTCGAGATCGGGATGCTCGTCTTCGATTCGCTTCCGTGCGTACCCGGGCCAGTCTGCTGATAGCAGTGTTTCTTCCCCGGTTGTACAGACCGGGTGACACGCAAATGAGTAGACGAGGGTTCGATCTCCGGGTCCGGTTTCGACGAGCAGTGCTGTCACATCGGGATCGATTGGTCCATCCGGCACACGGACGTTTCCACCGACGCCGCCCTCCGCACGCCTGTTCACCTGGACGTTCTCTTCGTGTGCGTGACCGATCCGCACGCTCGCCGTTTCGAGCTCCTCGTAGGCCTCGGTGATGGCGTCGACGAGCGACGCCTGTAGCTCCGTGAGATACGCAGAAACGTCGATTTCAGTACGTAACACTGGTGATGCATCGAGCGCCCGCGACGGGACGTACGGTCCCGCGTGAGTGTGTGTTGCCGCGAGGAGCAGTTCGTCGAGATGGAGACCGTTTCCTTCGAGCGACCGCCGTACGGCTCGAGTCAGTTCTCTCGAGACGTTGAGGACGTCGATAGAAACGATTGCGATAGTACTCGCTCCATCGTCCAGCACGAGCGCGGTGGCCGAGAGGGGATCATTTACACCCGTTGAAAGCCCGCTTCGTGCGCCGTAGCCGCTCATGGGGACTGGGCTCGACGGCGTGATATCCGTTGTGACACTGCAAGCCGAGATACGCGCTTCGTGTGGAGGCATTTACAGGGTCACCTCGGTGGAAGTGGCTTCCACCGGTTCGCCCGTGCCAGTGTGGCATTGGACGAGGCTCGAACGTGATCGCTCGCAAAATTGACGGTTGGGGACGGTTTTTGGATGGGATTGGTACAGAGAATTACATTGCTCGGGGCAAACTGCCGACGAAACTTCGAAAGCCCAGTTTCGAAACACGATCATAGTCGTACCTGGACTGTAATTGGCATAACTGTTTGTGCCGAGTGTCTCACCAACCGGTCGGTGTCCCTGGGGAAGCCGAACGATTACTGCAAGTCGGCTGTTTTCCCATAGTAAACTAAATTGGTGGATAAGTACGGTAAAAGATGGTGTAGGATACTCGGCGAGAAACCCATGAGTGAGACTGTGTTGCAGATGATTCTACTTACCATTACAAACCTATATTTGTAACAGAGTCCTCGGGGAGCGGAACGGAAAAAAGCAGTACGGTATGTGTTTTCCCCAGCTAAACAGCAATTTGTTACATGCTATCATGACACTATATCCGTTTTCTCTTAGTGAACCGTATCGTCCAGTGAGAGTTAGTCAGTGGTAGTCTACCAGAAATCCGTTCGAAACCGATGGTAATCCGTCTCAAACGTTTATACATCTCGCCGCTAAACACCCGGTCGTGACGTTTCACGAGGTTTTCGATGCGATAGAACGAGACCGACCGATACTCGAGCGAATGGCTCGAGAGATATGGGAATCACCGGAACTGGGGCTGCACGAAGAACGCTCTGCCGCACTATTACGAGAAGCGTTAGCCGACGAAGGATTCGACCTCGAGGTCGGCATCGGCGGTATGCCGACGGCGTTTATCGCGACGTACGGTGAGGGCGACGCGACCGTCGGTATCCTGGGGGAGTACGATGCACTCCCCGGCCTTTCACAACGCGTCTGTGCGGAGCGCGACCCGGTCGAGGAAGGCGAACCGGGACATGGCTGTGGTCACAATCTCTTCGGTGTGGCCGGTGTTGGCGCAGCCCTCGGTGTAAAACGGAAAATCGAGGATGGAGATCTGGAAGGGACGATCAAATTCTTCGGCTGTCCGGCCGAAGAAACACTCGTCGGCAAGGTGTTTATGGCTCGAGCGGGTGCCTTCGACGACCTCGATGCGGCGCTCACCTGGCATCCCGGAGACGTGAGTACACCACGGTTCGGTCGAACGCTCGCGATGGACTCTATACAGTTTTGCTACGATGGAATTGCAGCACACGCCAGCGTCAGCCCGGAATCGGGTCGAAGCGCGCTTGATGCCGTTTCGCTGCTCAACACCGGCGTCGAGTACGCCCGGGAGCACCTCCCCGACTCGACGCGCATCCACTACGTGATCACCGATGGCGGTGAAGCGCCGAACGTGGTCCCTTCGTCGGCGACCGTCTGGTACTACGTTCGGGCCCCGACCAGGGGTGAGGTCGAATTTGCCAGCGACTGGCTTGGCGATATCGCTGCCGGCGCAGCGCGCATGACGCGCACCGATCTCACTCGACGAGATGTGACCGGGTGCTGGGATTACCTCCCAAATCGGGTCATCACCGATGCCATCTGGGAGACGATGACCGAACTCGGTTCGATCGAATTCGCAGACGAGGACCTGGCGTTCGCCGAGGAGCTACAGGGGACGCTCGCTGAAACCCAACTCGAGACGACCCTCGAAGATGTCCCCGACGAACACGTCCGTGCGATGAGCCAGGACCCACTGTATGGCGTCCCAGTTCCAGCGCATGACGATAACTCGATTTCCGGCGGCTCGACCGACGTAGGCGACGTTAGCTGGATCGTCCCGACCGGACAGTTCCGAGCGGCGACCTGGCCAGTCGGTACCCCCGCTCATAGCTGGCAGGCGGTTGCTGCCAACGGAGATTTCGGTATCGAAGGGGGTATTTACGCAGCAAAAGTCCTCGCCGGGACCGCTATTTTGTTGCTCGACACTCCCTCGAGACTCGAGCTCGCCCAGTCGGCCTTTCGGGATTCGACTGGAGACCGCTCTTACGAGTCACCGGTGGATGAGGGTACAGAGCCACCGTTCGACATCACTGCGGGGTGAGTACACCTCTCACGTTTCTACCCCTTCCGTCTCCGAATCCAACTGACTGGACAGTCTTGAGACCATATAGAACTTGAAATACAGGGTCCAGAACAGGGCGAAGATAAGCATCGTCACAAACAATAGCGTTCGGTCCTGAATATCGAAGGCGAAGACCACGTATCCCCCACTCAGCACGACGCCGATATTGTAAACGAATATTGTCCAGTCGGTTAGCGTGAGTTGCATGGGTACGCCTTCTCACGGAGACGGTAAAACTTCGCTGGTTTGGAAGACGCGTGTACAGATTCAGGTTCCAGTGCCCGTCAGTCCACCGAAGCCTGGGGCATCAGCCCAACCGACAGATTATACGTCGTCGAGCAATTCGTCGAAGTAGTTCATCGTGATGGATGCATCTGAGCTGTGGATCAGATACGCTGCTCGATCGATGAACTGCTCGACGTGGGCTACTGCAGGGGCGAACGTTCCGACTGGGCAGTCGTTCGAGGCAGCCACCTCGAAGATCTCGTCGAGCGCTTCGTGGTGTGCCTCACTGTCGTAGGGGACACCGAGTGACCACGCAAGGTCGCCAGGCCCGATTGCGAGCGCCGTGACTTCTGGCATACTCGAGAGTTCGTCCACGAGATCCAGCCCAGCAGTGGTTTCGATCATCGGGAGCAAGGCGAGTTCCTCGTTGACGTAGTCGGCGTAACGGGGCTTGGGAACGGCACCGAATCGGGCGGCGCGAGAGTACGAGCCGAGGCTTCTCCCGTCTTTGTACCGCATGTGAGAACTCGCTTCGCGTACGGTTTCGACGTCTTCGACCATCGGAAGCATGATTCCACGTACGCCATTATCGAGAAGGTACGTGATCATGCTCGTGTCGTCTACTGGTGTTCGAACCACTACAGGGACGTCTTGCAGGTCTGCCGCACGGACGATTTCCTCGAGCCCTTCCATCAACGGCGAGCCGTGTTGGCGGTCCACCAGCAAGAAATCGAGATCGCTGTACCCGAGTGCTTCGGCAAGCACCGGCGACCCGCTTTTCAGATTGGTTCCCATGGCCGTCTTATCACTGTTCACTAGTTCGGCGAATGACTGTCTCGGTTCCATGCCAGGGAATGTATCACCCGGTACAAATAGTATCCGGTCGACTCGAGGCCAGCCGCGAACCAGACCCGATCAGCGAGAAACCTGCAACAGCTCGGGTAGAGAGAAACGTATAGGTAACTCGAGCGAGCGCACCGTATATGGACGATTCTGTATACGAGCAGTACGCTGACTCGATGGACGAGGGGCTTTTCGACCTGTCCACGGCCGAGGAACGTCGCGCCAAAACACTACACGAGGAAGCCATTGTAATCGACGGCTGTGTTCCAACGACTGCGTACCTCGATGATCCGACCTATCGAGATCACCTGCAGCGCGGTGGTGTGACCGCAGCAGCCATCACCGCGGCGAGCAGAGTCGCCTACCCGGAAGCAACACGCAAGGTAGAACGAATCCGAGGCCTGGTCGCCGAACACGACGATGCGTTCACGATGGCGGAATCTGCTGCCGATATCCGTGCCGCAAAACGTGCCGACAAAACGGCCATCTTGCTTGCGTTACAGGATACGATGCCGATAATTCCGATGGATCGAATGATTCTCGAGGGTGGACTGGAGTTCCTCCAGGCGTTCGACCGACTGGGCGTTCGAGTGATACAACTCACGTATAATTCGCTCAATTACGTCGGTGCTGGCTGCTGTGAGCGCGTCGACCCCGGACTTTCTAACTTTGGGCAAAATCTCGTGGAGGAACTCAACCGGCTTGGAATCGTGATCGACCTCTCACACTGTGGGGATCGAACGACGATGGAGGCAATCGAACACTCGGCTGAACCTGTCGTCTGTACCCACGCCGGCGCTCGAGCGTTGAGTAACCTCGAGCGAAACAAAACTGATGAGCAGATCGAAGCCATCGGGGCAGGGGGCGGCGTTGTCGGCGTTAGTGTCTTCCCGCCGACCGTGAAGTCACACCCGGACACCCACGAGGTCCAGGAGTCGACGATTCACGACGTTCTCGATCACGTCGACCACGTCGTCGACGTCGCTGGGGTTGATCACGTTGCGTTCGGGAGTGATATGAGTGACCAATCACTCGACCGCGGAACGACGCCTCCGTACGCTGCGTATCGCAACTTCAGGCCCGACTTCCCGGCCGTGTACGGTCGCGGCCCGATCGACCACTACGAACCGTTTCCACGCGGCCTCCACCGTCACACGAAACTCCCCAATCTCACCCGTGGACTGGTTACCCGGGGATACTCCGACGACGAAATCAGGAAGATACTCGGCGGAAACCTACTCCGCGTCTTCGAAACCGTTCGCTGAGTACCTTCCCAAAGGTCGACTGATGCGTGAAAACCGAACAACAGCAATCAGTTTCACTCATTCGTTCAGGTTTGGGAAGCCACTGAGTACCGAGTGAGTGGGTACTCGAAACGAGAGTTCGTATTCACCCTTCCCAACAGCCGGTAAACCGGTTCGGACGAACAGGCCAGCACGTTTTACGATTGTCGGTCAGATACGAAGAACAGTGAAAATTCAGTCGTCAGCCTCGGCTCCCGAAGCGGCGTCGTCTGCAGCCGTTTCTTCCGACCACGGCTCACTTTGCCAGTACTCGTGTGTGTCGTCTTCTCGGAAGCAGGCAACGTGTTGCTCGGGATTCACTTCGATGGCCTCCGGCGACGCTCGAGCACAGGCCTCACGGGCTTCCGGACAGCGCGTGTGGAACCGGCAACCCGATGGTGGGTCCTTTGGATCCGGAATGTCAATTTTTGTCATCGGCATCTCCCCTTCGTCGTTATCCGGAAGCAGGTCTGGCGTTGCCCACCGCAGCGCTTTCGTGTACGGGTGACGCGGATCTTCGATGATCTGTTTGGCCGGACCGATTTCGACGAGTTCACCCAGATACATGATACCGATGAGCCCGTCGGACTTCTCCGTCAGATACCGAGCGTTCGAGAGGTCGTGCGAGATGAAAATAAACGAGGTGTTGAACTGGTTTTGCAACTCGAGGAAGAGATCCATCATCTCGATACGCAGTGAGACGTCGAGCGCACTGATAGACTCATCAGCGAGAATAACGTCGGGGTTCATTAAGAGTGCACGGATTAATGCGACACGCTGTTTTTCTCCGCCCGAGAGTTGATGTGGAAAGCGGTTAGCATAGTCTTCAGGCGGGCTCATTCCGACGTGTTCGAGCATGCCCAGGATGCGTGCTCGCCGGTCTTCGTGGTTGAGTTCGCGCTGCCACTTTTTCAGTGGAATGTTCAGCAGGTGTTCAACTCGCTTGTTGGGATTGAGCGAACTCCCGGGGTCCTGGTGAATAATCTGTAAAGCTCGGCGGATGTTCCGCCACGCGATATCGATTTTTCCCGTTCCATCGTTAGCGTCCCAGATGTCTTGTCCTCGGTACTTGACGCTGCCACCGGTCGGTCGCTGGAGGCCGATAGCGGTTTTCCCGAAGGTCGTTTTTCCACATCCCGACTCGCCTATCAACGCGACGGATTCGTTTTCCGGAATCGTGAGCGAAATGCCGTCGACCGCTCGAACAGTTTGGGATTCACGCCAGAAATTGAAAAGTCCCTCGTTCATTCCGAAGTGAACTTCGAGGTCTTCGAGTTCCAAAACCGGTTCCTCGTCCGGATCGCGGCGTGGACGGACGTCCGAACTGATAGACGACACAGATGAGTCATCAGGATTTGAAATCTCCCGATTGAACGGTATCTCGTCTGCTGCATCTTGCCAGTGATAACACGCCGTCAGATGGCCAGGCCCGGAATCGTGGAAGTCTGGCGCAGTGGTTCGGCAATCCTCCGTTGCCAGCGAACAACGGGGATGGTACGAACAGCCCTCGGGCGTATCCACCGGGTCGGGGCTCGAGCCTTCGATCGCCGTCATCGTATTGACACTGGTCGAAAGGTTGGGCGTCGAATTCAACAACGCGCGAGTGTACGGATGTGAAGCACCGCTGAGAATGTCGTCTGTCGAGCCGACCTCGACGAACTCGAAGGCGTACATCACCGCAAGCCTGTCAGCCAGTTCAGCGACTAGCGGCAGGTCGTGCGTGATGAAGATAAGCGTGATTTCGTACTTTTCTTTGACCTCTTTGAGCAGTTTCAGGATTGACCGCTGCATGAGCAAGTCGAGCGCCGCCGTCGGTTCGTCCATCACGAGCACCTCGGGCTCGAGAACCATACTCAACGCAATTAGCGCCCGCTGTTTCATCCCACCACTCAGTTCGTGTGGATACGAATCGAGCACCCGGTCGGAGTCGAGATACAGGTCTGAGAGCAACTGGTGTGCTCGTTCCATTCCTTCATCGACGTCGAAACTGTGTGCCTGGAGCGTTTCGATGAAGTGCCCTTTGATTTTTAACGTTGGATTCCACGAGCTCATCGCACCCTGGAACACCATCGAAATCTCCTCCCACCGGAGCAACCGAAGCTCCTCAGACGAGAGGTTGAGAACGTCGACCGGCTCGCCATCTCTCGGGTGGTACGTAATCTCTCCCGAGAGTTCTCCCGGTGGAACCACCGCATCGAGCAATGCCGAAGCGAACATCGATTTCCCCGATCCGGACTCTCCGACAATGCCGAGAATTTCCTCCCGTTCGATATCCATACTGACCCCATCGAGTACACGCGAAACCCCTCGGTCCATACCGAACTGGACCGTTGTATCGCGCATTTCTACAATTGGATCGCCGCTATTCCGTGAACGGTCTGCTGTCGTATCTATAGTTGCCATTAATATCTCACTCGAGCTTGTTGGGTGGTAACGATGTGTATTGTGAAGAGCGAACTGATTATATATCTTTTGTATATTCGGCCGGGGACTGGTATCGTTGCAAACAGTGGTGTCGAAAAAGATTTACACAGGAGTACCCTATTTGTGTTCAATGGATGATCAGTATAGCCGGTTGGCACGCCTTGGATGTTCTCTCTGGAGTTGGCTACCGCCTATTCCCCAGCAACCTCCACTGAATCACTCCCCTGTTCGTTCAGATTCCAGCAGGGGGAAATGATGAAACGAACGGAACGAGGCAAGGCCGATAGCTTTCTAGAGGCACTTTGTCTCTTTCGACCGCTCATATTCATTCTGTTTGTTATCTCTTTTGTCATGTTTTTACTCAGCCTGATCTCACTGGCCGTCGTCGATGCAGGTTCGGAGTCATACGTGATCGTCCAGTTGAACCTGATCGGCCTAAGCGTGATGATTCTGGTTTCGGGAACCGTTCTCTACCTCTGTCGAAACCAGATGTAAGCGGTCGCGAGGCAAATTTCCGTCCTCGAATGCGCCGGTGGCATTATGTCCTACCGGCACGTTGACCAAGTATACTGCCATGACGAACGACGAGCAATTACCGCTCGACGAACTGCATCAACGGGCGCGGACCGATCCGGACAACGTGCCTATAGGACCCATTCTAAACGCGCTCGAGTCCGGAGACGATGCTGACCGAGACCGGGCTATGTCGATACTATACTTGATTTCGAAATCCACGCCCGAGCGGGTAACCGATACTGTACCGGTGATCTCTTCCCTTCTGGAGAGCGATCGCCCGACCGTGCGGACCAAAGCAGCGCTCGTTATGGAGAAGGTAGGGAGCGTTCGTCCGGACGCACTCACCCCCCATCTGGATGCCGTCCTCGACTGCCTGACAGACCGATCGGCGACCGTTCGACAAAGTGCTGCTGGCGTTGTCCGACAGATAGCCGCTGCCGACCCATCCGTCGTAACGATGGCGGTTCCGCAGTTACTCCCGCTACTAGATTCGGACATCGAGTCGACCACGGTCGATGCCGTTACCGTGATAGAAGCAATCGCCGAGGAGGAACCGAGTATGGCGATGACGGCGATTGAACCGCTACTTACCCTCATTGGGGATTCTGACGAGTCGCTCCCCGATATCACGTACGACCCCAACATGTCCGTCGAACGGTCCCTTCCAGCCGAGCAAATGCGAGGATACCAGACGTTGGTCGAGGACGCAGGGGAACGTTCGTCCAGCGTGCGTGCGAGAGAGGGGGCCGTGACGACGATAGCCAGGCTTGCCGACGCAGATCCAGAAAATACTACTGAACGGCTCGAGCCCCACCTCCCGCTGCTGTTCGCTCAACTGGACAATCCCAACCCCACTATACGGGCAGCAGTGGTGGGAATTGTAGCGAACGTTGCAGCGATCTCTCCGGCAGCGCTCGAGCCAATCGAAGCGGTTCTGATCGAGTTGTTAGATGATAGTTTCGCCGTCAGCGCCGGTGTCGTTTGGGCGTTGGCCCATATGGAGACTGATCGGTCCGACGCCGTACTCGAGGAACTGATCGCCGATCCGGAAACGGAAGTTCCCCTTCGAAGGACCGCCGAAACTGCCCTTCGAGATTTTGCCGAGTGATCTACCGGTGGGTCGTTCACTCGAGTTGTGCATTCCTGAGACGACCACGTGGGTGTCGGCCGACGTTCGATTTCGTCGATACCGTGCCAGTCCGCGTCCTATCTGAGTTCGGATCCAGGACGTAACTCGACGTCGGACTGGTCAGTCTGACCGGTTGCCGTCTGAGGCGAAAGAGTGCTGAATTGTTACCTCAAACAACCGCGGAGACGGCCACAAATAAACAATCAGATAGAACTTCCGTGTAAAGTACAGATAGTGATAAATAGGAGTACTTACATTGGAAGGGTGTAGCATGACTAGTGACAAGCGGACGCTTGAGATTAACAAGCACGGAGTGTCGCGAAGACAGCTCCTTGCGTTGACGACTGCTGGCATGGCAACTGGAATTGCCGGGTGCGCGAGCAGTCCAGATGATGGGAACGGGAACGGGAACGGGAACGGAAACGGAAACGGGAACGGAAATGGTGTCGACGACACCTCCGATCTTGGTCCCGAAGACCTGATGGATTCGACCGTTGACGTGATGGCCGGGACCACTCCTGAAGAAGTGAACATGAACCGGTTTGGGCTCAACACCGGATATCACTGGATCGTCAGGGAGTATCCTGCGCTCATCACCACCTCGATGGATGAACCCGAATGGATTATCTACGACGGTGAGGGGAGCTACTACGACGCGGATACGCTCACCTGGCACCACAAGGTCAAAGAAGACGAATACTTCTGGGCCGACGGGGACCCAATCACCGCCGAAGACTTCTACACCTGGTTCCAGGTGAACCAGCTACAGAATCCCCCAGATCAGCGCTGGGCTGAAGAAGTTAATCTCGTCAATGAGTGGGAGTGGGAAATAGTGGCAGACAGTCCCACCAACCCGCTGATTCAGGGCTGGGGGAACATCACCGAGCGGTTGGCGTTGAACAAGGGCTACGAACGTGAGTGGTTAGAACGACTCGAGGACGTCAGTACGGATTCCGAGCGCGAAGAAATTTCGGCTGACATCACGAACACTCGAATCACGATCCAGGACTTCATCGATAACGGTATGAGTTCATCCGTCTGGGCGCCAGTCGACTGGGACGAGAGGTCGGTGACGTTCGAGAAGAACGAACTTCACCCGTGGGCGGATAGCTTCGCTTACGACGAACTTGTCGCACACACCTGTGATGGGGCTGCCTGTGACCAGCTGATAGAGAACGATTTAATCGACATCGGAACGAACCGATTCCCGGAAGAGCTTCGGGGTGTGTCGCCGGATCACCTGCAGACGATCACCGAGAGTCGCGCGCTCGGGTCGCGAAATCTTTATTTCCGCTATCTGAACGATCATATGGCGAACCGATGGGTGCGCCGGGCAATGTTGACAGTCCTCGACCTGACGTTCCTCGTGGACTTCTGGCAGGGTGAAGGTGGCTTCATCAAACAAGACCAGAGTGGTATGGACGCGGCCGCTGAAGCTCGATTCCTCGGGCCGGACTTCGTCGACCAACTCTACGATTACCCAATCGAGGGTGACGAGGAACTCGCCGCCGAATTCATGCGCGAGGGCGGCTACGAACGTAACGGGGACGGTTTGTGGGAGAACGGCGACGGTGAAACCGTCGAATTCGACTTCGTCTCTCCAACCGGCAGCCTCTTTACGACGTTGGCCTCCGCGATCAACGACGTTTGGCAAGGATTCGGCCTCGAGCCCGATTACCTGACCAGAGACTTCGGCTACCTCGTTCCCAACCTGCAAGACGGAACAGGGGATATCGACGTTACTCTCTGGGCAACTGGCTGGGGCAGGGGCGACCCACGAGACTACTTCTCGCCGGTGAATCCCTTCTTCCTGCACCTCTACACGTTGGGTACCGACGATCACGAAGCCTGGCTCGACGAGGGCCTCGAGGTCTCGCCCAACAACGGTCGACCGATCGTCGTCGAAATTCCCGAAAATCCGGGCGATATCTATCTTGAGGGACCGACCAAGGAGGTCAATCTCATCGAGATGTGGGACGAGTTCGTCAACACGCAGGACGAAGAAGCCTCAATCGAGATCATCAAGGATTTCGCGACGTACTTCAACTACGACCTGCCACGTCCCGACCTCTTCCCGCAGGTCAACGCGCTGTGGGGCAACACGCGTGACTTCGCCTTCCCCGACGATCACCCCTTCTACCACGAAGTGCCAGACCGGACCCAGCATCTGGTTCACCGCTTCGGTGTGATGCAGGGTCGCGAACGGTAATCCACACAGCCGACCGCCAGGGTAAGCAATCAACCATCGTCACACAACTGGCGGGATACCAGTTTCGACACGCCGGAAGTGTTGTTCGTTTTTTGTTTAAATTACGCACCGATGTTCCGTCGCCGCTCAGCGATGGATCTCGATAGATCTGAAAACATTGGTGCTGGTCAGAGATTGCCCGGCCGACACGACTTGGGTTACAATATGGATAAAGAGGCGGTCTATACCAAGGAATTACCATCGATTGTAACCATGCAGCCGTACGTCTCGGACCGCCCCGCGTTCGTTTAGCAGCGTCGAGCGACGCTCGATCCGTAATTAGCCTCTTGGAAAACAAGATGGATCAAACCACTCACTCCCAGATGACGCTACCGTTCGAAATGTACGGCTTCATCGTCACCGTAAGCGAGTCGTGCTTTCTCCCAGATATTTGCGTAGGGTCTGTCGCCTCTTTTGTTGAGACGCGATCACTCACAGGGCAAACTCGAGCCTTCTTCGACGTGTCCGACACGGATTCGACCGCACATCGCGAACTGACCATGGGCTTGATCAGTGAAATCGTACAGTCCCTCCGCTTCGAACGTATGGGTGGCAGATTCCCCTGGCTCGAGTTCCGTCGAAAACGTCCATCCGGCCGAACCAGCATGAAACTGGAATGCATCTATCCGGTGTGAGGTGTCGCCGGTATTTTCCCAGGTGACGGTGCCATCGGTACCAACGTGTGAATGTAACGGTGAATAGGCCCCGTCATCGACTTCTACCGTGGCCGATTCTGGTAATTCCTCGAGGGTTTCCTCCTGGTCACTGTCTCCCATACACCCAGCAGTAAGGGTAAGCAATCCAGCTGCGGTGAAAACGTATTTTCTCCGGTGCATACCAGTGTGTCACAGGTAACCACTATTAATCTATTGCCTATTGGGACGGTGTGTACGGATTATCGGGGACTGTGAAAAGTGAAACGAGTGCCACGAGACGAGTTAGTCCGGACAAATTATCAGGCTGTTGTTGAATGTGTGTGATGACACCAAAACACATATAGAGGATGAACCGAATCGTATGGATAGTAATGAGGTACTTCGCGAAGCGTATAGGACAGGCTATCATAACGATATTCGCTGCAACCAGTCTGACGTTCGTTATGTACCGCCTCATGCCAGGCGGTCCGATCGACTCGTTGCGACAGGAATTCATGACTGGGGGCGGGGGCGACTTCGCCTCGGGTGGCGGCGGCAGGGACCCCGAAGAGGTCAATCGGCTTATCGAACTCCATACGGGTATTACGCCGGATGTACCATTACACATCGCATACTACCAATACATGCGCGATCTGTTGCTGTATCAGGATTTCGGCATCTCAATTTATTACGGAGAACCGGTGTTCGACATCCTGTTTCGGGCAATGCCCTGGTCGATCTTCGTTAGCGTCTACGGCCTTCTGCTTGGGTTCGCCGTAACGATTATTCTCGGGGCCGTAATGGCGTTCAAAGAAGGTGGGCGATTCGACAAAGTGATGACGGTCGTCATCATCGTACTCGACTCGATTCCTTACTACGTCGCCGCAATCGTTATGCTCGCGACGCTCGCGTTCGGTCTCGGTTGGTTCCCACACGGAGGGCGAGCGTACTCCGATTCAGTACCTGGGTTCAACGCCTATTTCATGCAGGGCGTTTTGCATCATGGAACGCTTCCGATCCTCTCCGGTATGGTCGTCGGATTCGGTTCAGGTGCCCTGGCTATGCGCGCGAACAGTATCCGGGTGATGGGGTCGGACTATCTCCGAGTCGCAGAATTACGCGGATTGAAAGATAGCCGAATCTCGATTCGTTACATCGGTCGGAACGCTGTCTTGCCCCTGTACACTGGATTCATGATCGGCCTCAGCAGCATTTTCAGCAGCGGCGTCATCATGGAGCGAATCTTCACGTATCCCGGGATCGGATGGTACACCTTCGACGCCTTGATGCGCCAGGATTACCCGCTGCTGATGGGGGCGTTTATTTTCTTCACCGTCATTACGGTGGCGTGTATCCTGATAGCCGACCTCACGTATGGGTTTATCGACCCAAGAGCTAGCGTGGAAAACAAAGAGAGCTACTAACGAGGATTATAAATGGCAACTTCAGACCCCAACGATAATCAGGCCGACGACATTGACGTGTTCAACATCGTCGCGGACAGCGATCCGTTGACGAGAAAAGAGCGACTCTTCCGATGGATTGATCTCAATATATTCACCCCGTACCGAATTATCCGGTCCGACTGGCGCGCGTCGTTCGGTATCGCCATGATCATCTTTCTGGTGTTCGTGGGGACCGTGGTCATCCGGTTCATTCCCTACCCGCGGGTAGGCGACTACCCCCGATACGCCCCGCCGTTCCAGAGTCTAGCATATCCGCTTGGAACCGATAACGGCGGTCGAGGGATTCTCGCACAACTCGTTCACGCGACGCCCGACATGCTCATCATCGCCTTCTCCGGAGCCGTCGTCGCGATGAGTATCGGTGTCGTTATTGGGACCGTCGCTGGTTACAAAGGCGGTTACTGGGACGAAGTCCTCATGGGAATCAGTGACGTCGTCATCTGTATCCCGGGTCTCCCACTGATCATCGTCATCGTCGCAATTTATCCGCCGACGAGTCCCTGGCTGGTCGGTTTCATCCTCGCGATAGACAACTGGCCGGGGCTCGCTCGAGCCTTGCGCTCACAGGTCCTGACGATACGTGAAGAGTCCTACATCGAAGCTGGACGGGCGATGGGACGGAACTCCGGAGAAATACTCTGGGATGACGTCATGCCTCAGCTCATGCCGTACATCACGATTCGATCGGCTGGGGCTGCCCGAGGTGTCATCTTCCAGTCCGTTGGCCTGTATTTCATCGGTGTGCTGCCCCAGGGCGGTCTCAACTGGGGCGTGATGATGAACGACGCGTACAACATCGGGTCGGCCGTCTCGAACCCTGGACTTTCCGGTCACTGGCTGTACGCGCCGATGTTCGTCCTGTTGCTCATGTCGATGGGCCTAATCCTCCTTTCTCAAGGACTCGACAGAATCTTCAACCCGCGTCTGCGGGCCCGCCACGAGAAGAAAGCCTCTGAGAAGGACGAGATAGAGGCCGATCTCTAGAGCTAAAAATCCGAACGCACGCGAAAGTCCCTCCGGTTTTTATTTACAATGACTCGCTTGACCCGATGATGTCTGACTGAGCGAGTGCCAACGGATAGTATCGAGTCACGATAGATTGCCCTTCAGAGGGATTTTTGTAACGGCTTACCGGTTAGCGATCACTCCGGTTCGTCGCCGACCGGTAAGAGACGATAACAAACCCGATGAAATTACTGCTACTGATTGTCTCGATGAGACACCGATGCTCCTTTCTTTCTGTTGCAAGAACGTATCCGCGATCGCTCTATATGCGGAGTATTTCCTCACCAGATTACTCCTCGAGTCGATACCGCTCAAATCGCTGGGCACTTGTACGGCATAGGCTTCGATTGGTTGGGACACACGATCACAAACCGAGCAGTTGTCGGCGAACTATAGTAGCCATTGAAACGATTTACACACTTATCGCGATGCCATCTTGCGAGAGAATGTGCAATGACTTTCAATTGCTACTATAGGTTGTACTCGAGGCCAGTTGGCCACATTTGTGGATGCAATCACTCACTGTCGAGGCACTCGTCGAACGTTATACGTCAACTCGAGCGCTTCGAACGAAGGCAAAAGGGCGTCGCTACGAACGGGTTTCTGACCGACTAACGTACCATAGCACGACAATGTAGCCAAACAGACCAAGGCCGATCGCGCTCAATCCGAACACGCCGATAACGCCTGCCATGACCCCATCCCACATTGCAATGGCAACCAGCGTGAGGACGACGCCGGTAGTGGTGAGGAGCAGCCAGAACGAATTGGCGATAAAAAGCAACCCCGCCACGATCGGCGCGCCAACTGTTGATTCGGCAAACCGAACACCGATCGATTTGTTCTCATCGTTCGCTGCGGGACTCTCGGAGTCTACGCTCGGATTCATTATCGATGTCAACGAGTAACGGGGCTAAATACGTTATGGATAACGAGCCAACGAGTCCAGCTCATTGGTTCATTCGTGTCGATGTCGACCGACACTTCAATTCAGTTCGGCTCTACGGCGTTGTGGATGTACACCAGTGGTATGGTAGCAATTGAAACGATTTAGAACCTAACGCGTTGCCGTCTTGCGTTAGGGTGTCCAATGACTTGCAATGGCTACTATAATTCATCCGGAAATAGCCTCATAGGGTATGTTGTCGCCTCTTATCGGTCAGCGACAGACCCGGACCGGCAGTGACCGGTAATCAGTTACAATCCTCCCTATCAGAACGCTCGATTTCCTCGAGGACAGCGCATGGTTCGTGACGAATCATACGGTCTCAGTGCGCCACTGAAATCATTTCAGTCACTGTAGATGGTCTTCTGGCTAATCAAAACGGTTTTGGGCGTTACAGGTAGAACGGGGCGGCAATCCAGAGAAGGCATAGCGTCGTCGGAATTGCTGAAATAATGAGTGCTGTTGACGTGGCTATTTCTACGTTGTCGAAATGACTGAGTTCTTTAACAGCAATCGTCCACAGGTACCCCGCGTAGAGGACGGCAGCAACTGCAAGGAGTGTCGCGACGAGGAAGACCGGGTCGTTGTTGGCCGTTTCGAGATACGTTCCATACTGTTCCCACTCGTAGCTTAGATGGGAGAAGAGACCGAGTTCTGGGGCCGCTGTACCCTGTATCGCGTAGAGACGGCCAGCGCTCTGTATGAGACCAGCCACGAGGAGCGGATAGAGTCCCCACCCGACCAGTCGGAACAGTTCACCGATTAGCAACCCCCTTGATAGGATACGAGAGACCATCGCCATCAGTATCGTTGAAGTGAGCCAGATGCCGAAGGGAACGGCAAGGCTGAGTGCAACGTGCAGAATTATCACCTCATACAGGTCAATTGCGGTATCTCCGAGCTGGTAGTACGCGCCGACATGCGTCAGTGCGAAAGCGATACCGATTGCGACCACGAGCATCGACTGGGTTCTGGTGCCGCGGTATTTCGTCTGCTCTTTGAAAAAATACCGAGGCTGTGTCACCAAGCGTGCGAGCATTATACCAGTGTGTCCCATTGTACCATTGTAGCTGTTACGGTTTTGGCGATGTAAAAATCGATTCAATCCGGGACCTCGATTGATCGGGATTGTTGTCATCTACTCGAGGATGCCGAAGGTACCTACCGTGTCCACCGATCCATCTCGAGCAGTTCGGAAAGCGTCTTGAACCGTTCGGGACCGTCCCCCCACGTTCGACCGAGGTTCTTTACCCGCTCGTCGTGCGTCTCCGAGACGTGGGCGGCAACCACTTCACCCGCAAAAACGGTGTGGTCTCCGGTCTCAAAGGCCGTATCGGAAACGCATTCGAAACAGGCAGCCGCATCCTCGAGTAACGGCGTCGAAATTTTTGCTGGCTCACAGAGCGCCATTTCCCTCGCGTCCACTTTGTCGACATCGGCCCCCGAATTCGAGCCACAGTAGACGATATCTGTTTTCTGCGCCGCGCTCGGAAAGGCGACCACGTAGTCCTCGGCCTTCTCGAGTAGCTCGTGTGTGTACCGGGGGAACCCAACACTTACGGCGATCATCAGTGGGTCGTTGGACGTAAACATACTCCAGCCAGCCGGCATCACGTTCGGATTGCCGTCGTCGTCAGGAGCGACGATGAAAACGACCGATTCCGGAAACTTTCGTTCGAGAGCCTCTCCAAACTGCACTCGTTTCACAGTATCACCATTGTCTGAACCTGCTGACAACACCCTTCTCGTGAGCCCAGATAATCGTATCGGTCGTGGAATTCGTTTTCCAAAGGTCGTCACAACAGACCGACCTCCCTCGAGGGGCATTCGAACGGTAATCTGTTCCCTCGTTCAGTCGAGATACGACCGAACGCGTTCGACGACGTAATCGGCCTCATCGTCGGTCAGACACATAGGGTTCACCGTGAACGCTGACTCGTGTAGGTGGTCCGGCCCGACAAACACGCGCGGGTCTTCTCGGCGCAACTCGCCAACGAGCGCCGTTGCATCGATTCCAGCAACCTCTGGATCGACTCGAACAAATACTTCCGGGGCTACCGCTGTTTTCTCGCCCTCCGTAACCGTGATAGAGAGGCCCGGTTCGGCTCTCAAAGCGCTCGCCATGGACTCGGTTCGCTCTGTCCATTCAGTAACGTTCGCATCGTGATCTTCCTCGACGAACAGTTGTAGCGCGCGGATGAGTCCGGCCAGTTCTTCCTTGCCCACTTTGAGCGGGCGTCCGATTCCCTGTCGCGGAACGCCTGCGAATCGGTCGAGGTCGATAAGGTCCGCTGGCGGTTCCCAGACGGATTCCGCAACGTGCATGTCGAGGTGTTGCATGGCAGCCGATTCGATCAGTTCCTGTTTGCCGGCGAGAATACCAGACGATTGTGGCCCGCGAATAGCCTTTCCGCCACTGAAAACGACGAGGTCTGCCCCTTCGTCGATGAAGCGCTCGAGGTTTCGTTTTGGTGGGAGTTCCGCGGCCGCGTCCACGATGACTGGTACGTCGTGTTTGTGGGCGACGTCGACGACGTCAGAAAGTTCCGGCTGCGAGTACGATTTCTGCATGTACATGACGGCCGCCGTCTTGTCTGTGATTGCTCCCTCGATTTCCCACAACTCCGTGTTCACCGAACCCGTTCCGAGATGATTGTCGTTGTTACCGACGTCAACGATGTGCGCACCGGCGAGTCGAAGGGCGTGATCGTAGCCATTCCGGTGGGTACGTGGCATAATCACCTCGTTGCGTGCGTCTTCCGCGTGCGGCAACTCGTCCATCACGGTGAGGTCGGTACCGGCGATGCACGCGGCCGTCCCGAGCGTCAGGCATGCTGCCGCACCGCTCGCAACGTATCCGGCCTCCGATCCGGTGACTTCCGAAATGAGTTCGCTCGCTCGAGCTTGTAGATCCGAAATGCGGACAAATGATTCGGAGGCGCTCACCATCGCCTCGACAGCTTCCGGCCGAATGAGGCTCCCCCCGATTCGCGTTTTGGTACTCGCGGCGTTGACCACGGTTGGAACGTCCAGTTCGTCGTAAATTGACTCGTCGTCAGACATGTGAGTTGATCACAGTGGTGCTATATCTCGGCTAATGAATAAGTAATTCGATATACGTACTTCATCCGAACTGTTTTCGTCGGCTCGAGCAGTTCTGCGGCTCTATAGCAGCCATTGAGCCGCTATCGTAGTCATCGAAAGGCATTGTCCGCCTTATCGAAAAAACGGATCGCGATCGGTGTGGACTTCGTTTCAATAGCTACTATCGCTAGCCAGAACCCACCTGGAATTCGAAGCTGCTCCGTTAGTTCAGCAGGCTCTCGAGGTACGCAACGTCTCGTCGAAGTGCCGTCTCGAACGCCATTTCGTCGGTGACGAACTCGATCTCGACACAACCGTCGAATCCGCCCGCCTCGAATACCTCGAGAACGGCTGGAAGGTCGAAATGGGCCTCCTCGAGGAGACAACGATGCTCCCAGCTCAGACCGGCTTCCGGAACGGCCTGTACGTGTACGTTGTTCGAAAGCGGTGCCAGGTCGTGGGCTTCCGCCAGTATCTCGTCCGCTGGAAGGCCAAACAGTGGCTGCCAATTGAGTCGACAGGTATCTCGGTCGACGGCTTCGATGAGCCGTCGCGCGCCGTCGCCATCGTTCGTGAGGGTCCCCTCGTGTTTCTCGATGGTGACCTCGAGGTTGTAGGCCGCTGCTCGGTCGGTAAGGTCGATCAGATCGGCGACGACCTGGTCCCAGTGTTCGTCCGTCCGATCCTGGTACTCCTGCGTTCCGGCCCACACCCGGATCATGGACGCCCCAAGTCGGTCGGCCGTCTGGAGGGCGGACTCGACTTCCGTCTCGTACTCCGGTGTCCCGGGACGAAGGTACGACCCGTATACGGCAATGTTTAGCGAGCGTGCCGTGGCGGCATCTCGAATGTCTCGACAGGTAGCAGGTGAGCCATCGCCAACGTGGTCTCTCCCCCAGATTTCGATCGCTCTACAGCCGACAGAGGCGGCGGTGTCGATCACGTCTTCGATAGCCGACTCTCCGTCGGCTATCGAGCAGAGGCCGATTTGCATTCTAGCAACCTCCCGCGTGTCCCGCAGGTCGCGGCGAACATTCGCTCGAGACGGGGGAAGGCGTTCCCAGACATCGTACTGACTGAAAGCTCACAACACCGTTGTTAGCAGTTTTTCCCTGCTTATCCATATCTCAGAGGAGGTGAGCGGTCACTTAATTCTACTGCCGTCTTGGCTCCCACCAACTATTCGATTACCCAACGTGTTGGTCGCTTTCCACCCCGTAAAATTATTACCTATCGCCCCCTCGAGTCGGATGAATGCCCATTCGTACCACGACTAACCATGGTGTTTCGACACCAACAGGTAGCGAAATCTACGCCCGCACCAGGGATGTGCTCGAGGTGACCCAATCGTGAAATTTGGCGTCTTTCTAAACCAGTACTACACGCCCGAGGACGACTTCGAAGTCACGGACCTTCTCGAACAGGCAGCTTTGATGGAATCGGTCGGATTCGACTCGGCAGCGGTGGGTGAACGTCACGTCCACGAGGAGGGCGTGGTCGAACCCATCACGGCGCTCGCCGCAATCGCCTCCCAGACCGAACGACTGGAACTGGCGACGATGGCCGTATTGCCAGCGTTGTACAACCCGATTCATCTCGCCGAGAAGGTTGCCATGATCGATCGACTCTCTACTGGCCGAATGCGCTTCGGTGCTGCAATCGGCTACCGGGAACGTGAACTGACTCCGTTCGGCGTTTCGATGGACGATCGCGTGCCGATGTTCATGGAATCGCTCTCGCTGCTCAAACGCCTCTGGTCCAAAGAGAGCGTGAGTCACGACGGCGACCACTGGCAGTTCGACGATGTCTTCATCAGCCCCCGTCCAGAAGACCGAATGCCGATCTGGATCGGCGGGCATGCAGATATCGCGATCAAACGGGCCGCCTATCGGGGCGACGCCTGGATCGCCAGCGCTTCTTCGACGACCGAAGACCTCGAGCGACAGATCGGCGTGTACGAAGAGTCACTCGAGGAGTTCGGAATGGACCGGGCGGAGAACGACGTGATTTTGATGCGAGATTGCTTCGTGGCCGATTCCTACGAGGAAGCCCGTGACACCATCGAACCGCACCTGCTCAAACTGTACCAGATGTACGCACGGTGGGGACAGACGTACATGGACGAACACGAGGTTGAAGTCGATTACGACGAACTGGCCGAGAAGTTCGTGCTCGGATCACCCGATGCGTGTATCGAGAAACTGCGCACCTACGAGGACCTCGGCGTCGATCACGTCGTATTGCGCGTGCAGTTCCCCGGACAGCCACAGGACACCACGCTCCGGTGTCTCGAGCGAATAGGCGAAGAAATTATCCCAGAGTTGAGCGACGCATGAGTGAACCTACAGTCGGCTATATCGGACTGAACCACCACCACACCGAACCCTACCTCGAGAGCATCGACGAACTCCCACTGACGATTACCGCGGTATGTGAGCCGGACCCTGCGTTCGACCTCGAGGAGGGGATCGATATCGGTAGCGACGACGTTTCGATGTACCGCGATCCGGAAACACTGCTTGACGACGAATCACCGGATATCGTCTGGATCACGCTCTCGAATAGGGACACGCCAGCCGTTATCGAAGCTGCGGTGAAACGCGGTATCGACGTCTATACAGAGAAACCGGCAGCCCGCACGGCCAAGGACCTCCTGCCGCTACTCGACACCGTTGAAAACGAGTCTGCTACCGTGTGCGTATCATACACCTGGCGCGGCCATCCAGCTTCACAGGAACTACAGTCGCGTGCAGCAACCGATTTCTTCGGTGACCTTCGTGCTGTCGATGCCCGTTTCCTCGCTTCCCAGTTGGCGTACCGGGACGACGACCACTATCTCTTCGATAGCGCGGCGAGTCGTGGCGGTATCGTCCAGTGGCTCGGCATCCACTGGATCGATCTGTTGCCGTGGATTCTCGAGGACCCGATAGCCCGTGTCAACGCAAGTCTCACCTACGAGACACCAACGGTTGACGTAGAGGACGGGGCAGCGTTGCAGTTCGAACTAGCTTCGGGAGCGATTGGCACGTTACAGTGTGGGTACTACCTGCGCGAAGGTCGATACGATACCGAACTCTCGATCACGGGAGTCGATGGTCGCGTTTCGTGGGATCCGATGGGTGACTACTTCGGGTTCGAAGACGAGACGACCGTCGAATTCGAGTCGACTCGAGAGGAGTACTCGAGCACCCCTCGGCGCTATCTCACGTACGACTACGCACCCATTCCAGGGTACGGCGGGGGCTACGGTCTCGACTTCATGAAACAGTTCCTCGACGCCCGAGATAGTAACGATGTACAGGTGCCAGCCGATCTGCGCGATGCCGTGACGGTTCTGGAGGTGCTGGATGCGGTGTACGAGTCACAGAAAACCGGCAACTGGGTCGACGTTGAAGGCAGTACCAGAAAAACAGAAATGACGTTATGAGGATACTCGTTCTCGATATCGATTCGCTACGACCGGACCACCTGGGCTGTTACGGCTACGAACGCGACACGTCCCCGACGATCGATACCCTCGCCGAAGAGGGGATGCGGTTCGACCGATGTTACGCGTCCGATACACCGTGTCTGCCGAGCCGAACGGCGCTCGCAACCTGTCGGATGGGGATCAACACTGGCGTCGTCACTCACCACGGCGAAGGACAGCGCTACAACGAACCGGGCGAGGGTCACGACCCCGACGCCAATCGAGTGCCAGCGTTTCGTCACCTCGCTGAAAACGGCATCTATACGGCATCAGTGAGCCAGTTCTCACAGCGCCATCTCGCTTATCACTTCAGTGCCAATTTTCAGGAGTCGATCATGCCGACAGCAACTGCGGGCGGTCCCGCGGTCGAAGACTGTTCGGAGGTCACACCAGTAGCCAAATCGTGGCTCGACCAGCACGCTACAGACGATGATTGGCTCTTGCACGTCAACTACTGGGACGTTCACCATCCGTATCTCGGGATCGAGAACTTCGTCGACCCGGTGCGCGAATCAGGTCCCACACCAGCATGGCCCGACCAGGAAACTATCGACGGCCAACAGGAGATGACCGGCATCAGAACGGCGGATCTGTGGCCGAGTGCATCGCAGTATAGACCGGGTTGGGAGGAGTTCTACGAATACAAAATGCCCGATTCGGTGGACAGCACCGCGGACGTTGACCAGTTCGTCGACGGCTACGACGCCAGTATCCGACGCGTCGATGCTGAGGTCGAAAAACTGCTCGCCTGTCTCGAGCGCCACGGCGTTCGAGAAGAGACGGCCGTCGTCATCACCGCCGACCACGGTGAAGCCTTCGGTGAACACGGTATTTACGCCGAACATGCGTTTCCACACCCCGCTTGCCAGCAGGTACCGATGATCGTCTCATGGCCCGGTGTGACCGACGCTGCGGCCGGTACCGGAACGAACGCTCAGGTATACCAGTTCGATCTACTCCCTACCGTCTGTGAACTCGCTGGAATCGATATCCCGACAGACTGGGA